>NZ_LPVJ01000002.1 GCF_001516615.1 Ferroacidibacillus organovorans
TTTGGCCAACGAAACTGGAAATGAGATGGTTTGAACCTACCAATACCCAATTATTGGGGACAACTGCATAACTCATGATACAAAGATGACCGCCGCAAACCTCTAAAGAAAATTCCCTCTGAGTTTGCAAAAGAATCGATGCCCCGATATACACTGCTAACCTTCGATTTATTTTTCTAATATTGTAAACATATTTTTATCTATGATAATCTATTTCTAATATAGTCAGTGAACCACGAAATCACCCCACTCAGGACAAAAGAGGCGCTCCGATGAACAATACTACATCAAATAAATTGCAACCATCGCTTAGATTAAAACAGGTGCTCGCCATCGCGATCGCCGCAATCTCTCCAACCACCTCCATTTTTCTGGTCTACGGAGCAGGACTCTCCTCTGCCGGAACGGGGGTGTTCTGGGCGTTTTTAATTGGCTCTTGCATCGCCCTTTCCATGGCCTTTTGTTATGCAGAACTGGGCTCTGAATTTCCTGGAACAGGAGGCGCGTACACGATTGTCTATCGCGCTTTGGGAAGGCCATTCGGCTTTATTACAGCACTCTTATTTCTGATTCTCGGGGTTGTCATCACAGCGAGTATTCTCGTATCCGCAGCGACCTATTTAAATTCTTTGCTGCCATTCATCCCAGTCAATTGGGCGGCTGTTGTCATGATGGGAATCGTTACATGGTTTTCTCTAGAGCGAATTGGCGCAACGAGTTGGGTCGCCATGGTCATGTTGCTCATCGAACTCTTTGTGATTTTCGCATTTATCATTCTCGCCTTCATGAATCGGCATCACCCTATCTCCTTCATTCTGTCCCCGACAACTGTCAATGCCCACGGACAATCTACAGGGATAACTGCGGCCGGCTTATTCGCTGCAGTCGTACCAGCACTGTTTGCCTTAAACGGCTACGACTGGCCACTCTATTTTTCCGAAGAGACGTACCAACCTCGCAAAATTTTGCCAAGAGCCGTCATGATTGCGGTTCTCGCTTCCATCGTGATCGAAGTTCTTGCGGTCATCTCTTCAACATTGGCCATCCCTAATCTGGCGGATGCCATCTCATCAAGCGCGCCACTCACCTACATTGCCCAATCAAGCGCAGGTCATGTCGGCGCAACCATCCTGATTGTGGGTGTCATCATTGCGATGTTTGACACCGGACTCAGCGGAAATCTCGCCTATGCCCGCGTATATCTCGACACAGCTCGGCAAAACAGTTGGCCGTATCCCATCAATCAATTCTTTTTAAGCATCAACCGTCACAACGTGCCCAAATGGGGATTCGTGTTTCTAGGGGTGGGCAACGCCATTCTGTGCTATTTCACATCACTCAATAACCTCATCACTTTTACAGGTGTCATGATTGTCACTGTCTATCTCCTTATCGCACTCTCTTCAATCGTGAACCGGATCAAGAAGCGCACATCAGAACAACGATTTCGCATGCCCTTATGGCCGCTTCCACCCATCATCGCGATTGGCGGGGTCATTCTTTCACTCACTCAGCAGGCGTTGGGAGACTTGATAAAGACTGCCGTGATCGTGCTGGTGGCAGTCGTATATTGGTTTGCCTATCTTCGCATGAGACAAGACCACGCAAAGACCGATACCACAGATCCTGCCCTGCCGTCATAACCTTGTTGAACCCAATTGATTTTGAAATTTGGAAGGCTCACTTCGCCTTGGTCGATAAACTATTTTTTGTTAGATAGACGAACGGAGAGGATTCTTTTTTAGAATCCGCCTCATACATTGAATTTGGAATTCCTGCAGGAATCCAATCAATGATTGAGGAGTGTGTTGGTTTGAAGAAATTTGCATTGGGTTCGCTGGCAGTGCTCGCAACCAGCCTCTGTTTGACGTCCGTTTCCTTTGCGAGCACAATCCATTCGGCTCGCGCCATATCCCACGCACCGCGAATTTCATTGCGCTTGCCAAAAGCTGCAAAAAACAGCACGACTAGCTTTGGGTGGGCGTCTAGCAACTGGTCGGGGTATGCGATTACCGGCGGACCTTACAACAGCATCACAGGGTCATGGATCGTGCCAACGGTCCAACCGAGTAACAAATCAACGTACTCCTCAAGCTGGATTGGCATTGACGGCTTTAACAACAGCAGCCTGATTCAAACGGGCACCGAGCAAGACTATTACAATGGGAAAGCTCACTACGACGCATGGTGGGAAATCCTCCCGGCCGCAGAAACGGTGATCACCCCATCTTCTTATCCGGTGAAACCGGGTGATCAAATGTCCGCGGATATTCAAAATCTAGGCGGTGGAACCTGGTCGATCGAGATCCAGGACAAAACCCAAGGGTGGACATTTACGACGGATCAAGCCTATTCAGGTCCACAAACTTCCGCAGAGTGGATTCAGGAAGCGCCAACCGTCGGCGGTACTGTTGCTACACTGGCCAACTATGGGCAGACAACATTCGATCCCGGAACGGTCAACGGAGTCAATCCAGGTTTGGTCACAGCAGACGGCGGTGTGATGATTCAACACAACACCCAAGTGTCAACACCCTCTGTTCCTGACAGTGACACAGACGGCTTCAATGTTGCCTATGGATCGACATCTCCAGCCGCCCCCGCTTCCTAAAATTGGGCAAAGGCCACCTCGTCACGCGTTCTGCGTTGACGGGATGGCTTTTTTCACTCGCAATAAGACGCTTCTCAACTGCCTACAATCACGCCGCCGTTAATATGAAGCACCTGCCCGGACATATAGGATGAATCATCCGAAGCCAAATACACGTATGCCTGCGCCAGTTCGTACGGTTGACCCGCGCGTTTCATTGGCGTATCTGACCCAAACAGCGCGACATCGTTTGCAGCAAAGGTGGACGGAATAAGCGGAGTCCAAATCGGACCCGGCGCCACCGCATTCACTCGTATGCCTTCGCCGACAAGCGATTCCGAGAGCGAGCGCGTAAACGACACAATCGCTCCTTTGGTTGATGAATAATCAAGCAACTCCTTGTGGCCTTGATACGCGGTGATCGACGTCGTATTAATGATCGCACTGCCCGGTTTTAAATGTGGAAGCGCCGCTTGCGTCAGAAAAAAGAAGGAAAAAATATTGGTCCGAAACGTGCGTTCCAGTTGCTCCTCCGTGATGTCCAAGATACTTTTTTGAGGATGCTGCTCTGCGGAATTATTGACGAGAATGTCAAGGCGGCCATATGAAGCGATCGAACTTTCAATCACTTCTTTGCAAAATAAAGCGTCGCCAAGATCGCCTGCCAAAAGAAGGCAACGCCTCCCGAGCGATTCGACTTGCGCTTTGACAAACTTGGCGTCATCGTGTTCGCTCAGATAGACAATCACAAGATCTGCCTCTTCTTTCGCGTACGCGATGGCTACGGCGCGACCAATTCCACTGTCTCCTCCCGTGATCAGTGCGACCTTTCCCTGCAGCTTCCCTTCGCGCTGCCAGGTGCGTTCAAATTGTGGACGCGGTGTCATCTCTGATTCGATGCCGGGTTGATGATTCTGATGTTGAGGGGGAAACGTGTTTTGCGGTTGATTCTCCATATCGCCAAATCCAGCTCCTCATGACCCATTTAAAGGTAACGTAACCAATGTTCTTTCTCCCCATCCTGCTTTCGCCTCATTAAAAGCGTCGTTTTCCCGCAAACATCCCTTCGAACAAGTTGAGAGATTGCGACACATCCTGTATCGTGATGATGTAAATCGATTGATTCAGGAGGTGATCCTCCATGATTTTTGGGTTCGGGTTTGGCAATCCGCTCATCAGCCTTCTCATGCTCATAGGAACCAGTTTGATCAGTTATCTCATCTATCGCGCCACGCAGAAAAACAACCGCGCACAAACTCGCGCCACACGCGCTGAATTGCGCAATTTTTATTACGAGCAGCGAAGACGCGCCCGGGAGTTATCTGCGCAATTTGAACTGACGGATGAGGAGATCGAGCAAAAAATCGATCAAGAGATCGGATCATCGGATCATCCTCGCGACTAGTCCACCTCGCCAGACGCTGGTTCATGCACAGATTTTCCAGTGATTTTTTCGCACACCAGAAAGGATGCACCGCCGTGTCCACATCCGCGTCCATGAACGGGCAACAATCCATGCCAAAGCGCTGGCTCATCCTGCTTTCTGTCGGTTTAGCCACGCTGCTTTCGAGCCTGAACAACAGCATCGTCAATACCATTCTCCCACTGATCGGAAAAAAGCTTCAAATAAACCTCGGCGAATCGGAGTGGATCGTCCTCATCTATCTCCTTGTACTCAGCCTGCTCTTGTTGCCCATGGGCCGGTTCTCGGATCTGCTCGGCCGTCGGCGCATTTTCTTGCTGGGTTTTGTCAGTTTCATCATTGCATCTGCCATCTGCGGTCTTGCTCCTTCTTACGGACTGCTTATCTTCGGCCGCGGTCTTCTTGGCATCGCGGGTGCCATGCTGTTATCTGTTGGCCCTGCACTGCTCACCACGACGTTTCCGCCTGAAAAGCGCGGTCAGGCGCTTGGACTGCAAGCCCTGATGACCTATCTTGGACTGGCACTCGGTCCTTTAATCGGGGGTTGGCTTGCAGATACACTCGGGTGGCAATCCGTTTTTTATAGCGCCATCCCTGTTGCACTCGTCGCGCTCACACTCGGCATCCTATCGATCCCGCGGCAGACGCGCGCCAATCAGCCCGTTCCGACATGGTCAAACACACTGACCTTCATGGTCTCCATCAGCGCACTCGTCCTCTTGCTCAATCCCAGTGTCATTCACGCTCAACAAAGGCTATGGATGATCGCAATCTTCATTCTTCTCGTCACGACGGGAGGTTTGTTTATTTTTCTGCAAAAGACATCCACCAGACCATTGATCGATCTGCGGCTGTTTCGCGTTCACAATTTTCGATACGGAAACACTGCTACGATCCTCAACTATCTGTGCTTTTTTCTGGCGCTTTTTTTACTGCCATTCTACATGACCAATATGCTCGCTTTCTCACCCACAAAAATCGGGCTGTGGCTCACCCTCATGCCAATTCTTATGATGATAAGCGCGCCACTCGCCGGCGCCTGGTCAGACAAAATTGGGTCACGTGTGCTCTCCTCCGCCGGGATGATCTGCAGCACGCTTGGACTGCTCGCTTTCGCGGCGCTTGGCGCCTTTTCACCGCATACAATGCTGAATCGCATGGATCTCATGCTCGGTCTCGTTCTCTCTGGTCTTGGCACAGGCCTTTTCGCCGCACCCAACAACGCAGCCATCCTGCGCTCTGCGCCCCCGGCCCAACAGGGCATGGCGTCAGGTACACTCGCCACGTGCCGCTATCTCGGAATGATGGGTGGAATCACTGTTGGCGGGTCACTTTTTAACGCGATTGACCTGTACCTAGGTGGCACAGGTCAATCGTCAGCACTCACATTTTTGCACACATTCATGATCGTCATGGGAATCGGTGTGTTCTTTGGCGTCTTGGGATGGATCGCAAGCATGATGATGCGCGAACCATCCGCTGCAAAACCTCGCTAGCGAAGTGCTCCGTGCGGCAACATGGCGTGAACGCCCTTTACGCCATTGACAATTTGTGTGACTTGTAAATCAACCACCAAGCTCGCCAATGCCAGCGCTTCTGCACGCTTATAGCCAAACTGTTCTCCCATCATATCGAGCATCCCGTCAAGCGCCATCATCGTCGCCTCGTTCAGATCTTCGTGAAAACCAAACGCGATCCAGTGCGTCGGCGTCTTTGCCCGCGGCATCGACAGTCGCATCTCATCATGCACGATAAATGTCAAATCAACCTCATCCATCGGACACTCAAGCGCTGGCACCGCCACCTCGCCATTTCCCTGCACGCCGTGCCCATCCCCCACAGAGAATAGACCGCCTGGCACTGCGACTGGGAGATACAAAGAGGTGCCCGCGATTAATTCTTTGCAGTCCATATTCCCTCCACAAAAACGCGGGGGATGGGTCGGGTGCCTTCCTGGTTCGGCCGGCGGCATCCCCATGAGCCCCATAAAAGGCCGCAAAGTCACTTTATGCCCAAGCTGGCTTACCGCTGTCATCCGCTCTGGATCAATCGTCCAGTTCAAGAGACACGTTTTTACATCGACAAGTCCGAGACGGCGATTGACCGGATGATCAAACCCGCCAGCGCGCGTATAACCCCACTGTCCCGGTCTGATGGCATTGATGCGCACCTCAAGCGTTTGTCCCGGTTCCGCGCCTTCAATCTTGACAGGACCGCACAGCGCGTGACCCGGTTCATTCGGTTCAAAACGCCGTCTCGTCCCATCTTCCGAAAATGGTTCAAGTCCATACCCCGCATCGAGTGTTTTAAATCGTACGGTATCACCGGACATAATGGTTAAAACTGGGGGGAGATCCACCGAAAAATGTCCATGCACCGTACCCTGCTTCGGTTCGAGTGAGTGAATCGTCATCTTAGTTCCTCTTCTGCCTCTTTCACGGCGCGCGCGATCACCTGGAGTCCTTGTCGGAGCAAATCCTCCGAGATCACAAGCGGGAAGAGCAGGCGAATCACATTGCTGTACACCCCAGCCTTTACGGTAATAAGACCATATTCCAGACATTTTTTCGTAACGAGCGCCGTCGCCTCTGAATAAGGTTCTTTCGTCTCTCGATCCTTGACCAGTTCAATCGCGATCATCGCACCTTGACCGCGCACATCGCCGATGATCGTGCTTTGCTTTTGCAGTTCCCGAAGAAATGAGACACACTGCTGCCCAAGTGTTTCTGCGCGGGCAGGGAGCTGTTCGCGCTCCATCACTTCGATCACCTTGAGCGCACCGGCGGCGGCCAACGGATTCCCACCGTACGTGCCACCCAAAGATCCAACCGGCGGCGCATCCATGATATCCGCTTTTCCGACAACCGCAGCAATCGGAAGTCCCGCTCCCAGTGATTTGGCCACAAGAATCAGATCCGGGTCGAGCGCCTCGTAGTGCTCTGCAGCAAACATCTTTCCCGTTCGTGCAAAGCCCGATTGAACCTCATCTAGAATAAACACGATGCCGCGCTCGCGACAGACATTTCTCAGCAATGGAAAGAAATTGGGAGGTGGTACAATAAATCCACCCTCACCTTGCACAGGTTCAACGATGACGGCCGCCACCTGGTTGGCGTCAACGTAGGTTTCAAACGCTTGAACAATCGTCTCCACCGCTTGTTTCCCTAAGTCCTGTCCAGCGAGTTCACTGCGATACGGATTGGGAAATGGCATGCGATAAATCTCAGGTACAAATGGACCAAAGCCCGTCTTATAGGGGTTTACCTTACTGGTTAGAGAAATACCCAGCATCGTGCGCCCGTGAAATGCCCCTTCAAACGCAATCAAAGCGGAGCGCCCTGTGAAACTGCGCGCAATCTTGACCGCGTTTTCAACCGCCTCAGCGCCCGTGTTTACAAGAAGCGCCTTCTTGTCCCCGGCGATTGGAGCGATTCGGCAGAGTTGCTCCGCCAATTGAAGATAGGGCTCATTCATCGTTACGTGAAAGCATGTGTGAAACAGTCGATCAGCCTGATCTTTGATCGCCGCGATGACTTCTGGATGGCTGTGACCGACGTTCATCACGCCAATGCCTCCGGCAAAGTCGATATACTCCCGCCCTTCCTCATCCCACAGTTTCGCGCCCTCTGCCCGCACAACCGCAATTGGATTTTGCACCGAAACACTCTTTGTGATGTATCGCTCACGCAGTAGCGCATTCGCTTCTCTCTTCGTTTTCATGATCATTGGTTGTGTCATTCACAATTCCCCCAAAGTAAAAAATTACTGTCCTCACAGTTGATACAATTCTGGACGGCGAAAGCGGAAATAGTTCAGCGTTTCATCCAAATCATGCAGGTCTGACAAACGTAGGTCACACGTTTTTAATCCTGGTCTGTCGTCTGCCTCCACGAGACACGTTCCATTGGGGTGAAAAACGCATGATCCACCACAAAATTCATCGCCATACTCTTCTCCGATACGATTAACCGTAGCGGCAAATGCCCTATTCTCAAGTCCGCGAGCTGCTGTGTATATTTGATGCCACGATCCGTACGGATGCCCGAAAATAATCCAGAGTTGCTCGGATTGCGCCAATGCATGAATCTGGTTTATCCACTCGAGTTCATCATCGGGTGTCGGTCGACACGGCCATCCCTTTGCGTAATACCCGGTCACATAGAGTTCTGGAAATACCAACAAGTCTACTTTCTCATTTCGCATTCCCGCCTGTTTGATATACGTATTCATTTGCTTAAGCGTCTGCGCAACATCCCCGAAAATAGGCGCATCTTGGACAAGCCCCAAACGCATCGTTCTCTCAGTGGAGCGGTCATCGTTGTTCTTCATATGGTCGCACCTGACAATCGAGCAGCCGCAGACATCGCATGTCCAACGAGTCCCTCAATCTGCGACTGACGTGACGCGTGACGCGCTAAAACATCCATGCCGGATCCGCTCACTTCCTGATGTGTCACCACTTTGAGATAGGTGCCTACCCAGAGTCCACCCGTATAACGTGCCGCAGTGCGCGTCGGGAGTGTGTGGTTCGTGCCAGACAATTTATCAGAAAAGACCACAGAACTCCCGGCGCCAAGAAAGAGCGATCCATAATTTGTGAGTTGTTCCATGAGCGAACGTGGTTGTGCAGCATGCACGTGCAAATGCTCAATCGCGTACGCATTGCAAACTGCAATTGCTTCTTCCATGTCATCAGCGACAATAACTTCGCGAACGGCGACTTCTCCGCGAAGCTTGATGTCACTCAAAATCGCACTCACGGTGTTTTTGACAGAGGCATCTTCTGCATCCATTTGTTGTGCCTGTTTCACATACCGCATCCCTCCACCCCCTAGTCAGCAAGCGTTTGTGCGGCTACATCCAAAACAGAGCGATCTTTCCGCCCGAGCCACAGCGCGTAGAGATAACTGAAGACCACAATGCCGAGAACGATATAGGGAAATGTGTTATACGGCGACGGCTGTCCCGGTTGTACAAGCCCCCACAGCGACCACAACAATACGAGCAAACCGATGAGCGGCACCATGCCGTGAGTCCAGACGCTAAACTGAGAACGATTGTTTTTCCACATGTAAAACGGCAAAGCAATGTTTGCCAAAAGATACATGAGAACGATTGGAATCGTGCCGAGTGACCCCATTTCCGCGTAAAATGTCATCGGCTGCATATTCCATCCGATGATGATGATCAATCCCAGCGCGACGATAAGATAAGTCAATAGCGCGACATGCGGTGTTCCGTATCGTTTGTTGACACGACCAAAATAGTGCGGAATCAAGCCTTCGCGGCCAGCGTGAAAAATGATTCTCGACTGTGAATTCGCGGCGGCAATCGTACACGCAACAAGACTTGTAAAACCTACGATATCAATCAAAAAGACACCGAAACTCCCGAGATAGCGCTGTGCGAGTGTGTTAAAAGGCGCTGGATCATTTGCCAGTGTCTGCAAATGTGCACTTCCATAGCCCTCAATCGCGGCGTATGTACTGAGCACATAGAGAACGGCAACGATAAAGATTGCAAAAAACACCGCCCGAGGGATGTTTTTTCGAGGATGAATGACCTCTTCGGCGAGCGGACCACTGTTTTCAAAACCGACAAAGCTAAACACAAGTAAAGGGAAGGCGAGACCGAGTGACTTCAATCCACCACTGATATGGTTTGGCAAAAAAGGACCAATGTGCAGACCAGCCGCGCCACCTTTGAAAAGAATCACCACTGAAAGAAGAAGGAGCACAATCGCTTCTGTAAAAAACAAACCGACAGCCCAAGAAGAGGAGACTTTAATCCCACGCACGACCAGATATGCAATGAGCACCGAACCCGCAATCGTGATCAGTTGCCAGGGGACGGCAAGATGAAAATTCTGTTGCAACACAGCGGATACCCAGCCACCGATTTCGATAATAATCGGAGTGATCGCCAGAATATAGCCAATGGAGACAGTCACCGCGAGAGCAATTCCCACGTAGGCCCCAAACGTCCGCGATACGAACGTAATGAACGATCCGGCGCTTGGAATTTCACGCGAGAATGCAGTCAATGTGTTACCCACCGTCAGAATTGCAACCGCCGCCACCAACATGCCAAGCGGAGAAGCTTCACCCGTCGTGCTTGCCAAGAATGCGATACTAAAAAAAATGCCTTGTGCAGGTCCGACATTGGCAAGTGTCGCGATGATCATATGGAGTAATCCAATTTGACCCTTGCGCAGAGAAGGTTTTTCTGCCACCGCGAGTTGCGCCACACGCATCCCCCTCTGTGTTCGCGTATCGTACATAGTACTATGTATGCAATCTACCAGATCCAATGTTATAAATAAACAGTTTTTTCTGCATCGCGCCAATGCGCGTATTTTTCGTGCAGCCATCATTCACGTATTTTCTTGTCATCATCAAGCTAGACTTGAAATCTCGCAATAAGATTCTGCAACTGAGCGGACATCGTCAAAAGCAGTGCCGCAGACGCACTCACTTCTTCCATCGCAGCGAGCTGCCCTTCTGCCTCATGCGTGACTTGCTGAGATTCAGCATTCTGATTTTCAATAACGTTTGAGATTCTCCCCATTGAAGAAACGATCTCATTCGAATTCCTTGATAACACTTGGATGGCTTGTGTGATAGTCTGAATTTCACCGACGACGAGATCGACAGAATGTTGAATCTTGGCAAACTCGTCTCCAGCCCGATGAATGTCATGAATGCCCGTTGTGACCTCTTTCATCGTTGCACCTGTCGCCTGCACGATCACATCCGTCTCATTTTGAATGGTATAAATGACTTCCGCGATATTTTGCGCCGATTTCGCAGATTGTTCCGCAAGCGTTTTCACCTCGTTTGCAACAACGGCAAACCCTTGCCCTGAGTCTCCTGCGCGCGCCGCTTCAATGGCTGCATTCAACGCAAGCAAATTGGTGCGCGAAGCCAAACTGGCAATCACGTCGACGATTTGGGAAATTTCCTCTGAGCGTTTCCCTAATCCGGCAACCGCTTTTGAAAGACCTTCCACCGTTGTGTGGATCGACGTGATTTGCCCTATCGCAGTGTGGATCAAACGATTGCCATGTGCTGCCACTTCAGAACTCAGAATGGATTGATCTGTCACTTGATGCGCCTTCTCAGCGATTCGCTGAATCTCGACTGACATCTGATTCATCGCGTCTGCGCTTTGGTCAATCGCCGCCGCCTGTTGTTCTGAACCTGTCGAAACTTCCTGGATGATAAGCGCGATGTGCTCTGCCGCATTTGTCGTGGCTTCAGCCGTGTCTGTCAGTTCTTCAGTGGCGGATGCAACTTGCTTTGCACTTTTTTCAACTTGTTGCAGAATGTCTGCAATGCCCAGACACATTTTATTGAGTTCAAACTGGATCTGCCCAAATTCATCTCGCGATTTCGGTGACAGTCGAGACGTTAAATCGCCTCTTCCAATCATTCGCAAGAAATGACTCCATGTGCGATAGGCGCGTTCAAAGGCGAGGCGATCCCACAGCATAAGTGCTGTAGCGGCAAGCAATGCGAGACTGGATACGTAGAGTCCCACACCGTAGCGATCCAGCCAGATTTCAAGCAAGCCAATCATTTGCAGAACCAAGAAAGGTACGCCTATTTTAAAATGGCGGCTCACCCCTTTTAATATTTTTCCAGAACGGAGCGTATAGACTTTTTTATCGTGGAGATAGACAGGGGTAGATACATCCATCAATTGTTCACCTGTATTCCTCGCATAGAGAAACGCGCTCGTTTGCGAAACAGCTGCGCATTTCAGTCCAATCGGATCCTTGAAATAGATCCCTTCGCGAAGGCGATTTGTGTGGATTTCACCATAACTATCTTCCCTGACGAGTACAAAATACTCTAGTTCACCGAGGTTTTGATCCATGATGGTGCGTATCTCTGAACGCGCATCGCCCGTTAATTCATGGTACTTCTGTAAAATCGATTCGATTTGGCGAGCTGTTCGTTCAACGACGAGGACCTGTTTTTTTGAAGGATTTTTCCCTGGTGACCGTTCATTCTTCATAGCCATTCCACCTATAGCGATGTGTGCAGTACGTTATCATTTCGTTTTTACCTAACTGGTGACATTATACCCCGAAAATTCCAATTTGGAAGATAGGCAAGCAATTTTAAGAAGAGACTCGCAAGTCACGCGGATCCTATCCTGGCATGATGTTTGAGAATCTTCCCCGAATATGTCACAATTCAAGATAAATCTTGAACGATGAGGAGAAACGATCTGTGAAAAAAATCAAACTTGGCACGAGTTCACTAGAGGTGCCTGTCGTCGCGGTGGGTTGCATGCGAATTAACTCGCTAGACAAAAAGCAGGCAGAAACGTTTGTTCAAACCGCACTGGAAGAGGGTGCGAACTTCTTCGATCACGCGGATATCTACGGGGGAGGCGCCTGCGAAGAGATCTTTGCTGACGCAATTCAAATGAACGGTGACATTCGCGAGAAAGTCATTCTTCAATCCAAAGTCGGCATCCGCAAAGGATCCTTTGATTTTTCTAAAGAACATATTCTCGAGGCGGTCAACGGTAGCCTGAAACGTCTCAAAACGGACTATTTGGATGTGTTGCTCCTTCATCGACCAGATGCGTTGGTAGAACCCGAAGAGGTGGCAGAGGCGTTTGATCAGCTCGAACGCTCCGGCAAAGTGCGCCATTTTGGCGTATCAAACCAAAAACCGATGCAAATTGAGCTTCTTAAAAAGCATGTCAAACAACCTCTCGTGGCAAACCAATTGCAACTGAGCATTACGAACGCGACGATGATATCAAACGGGATCAATGTGAACATGGAGAATGACGCCGCAATCGATCGCGACGGCAGCATCCTCGATTATTGCAGGCTTCATGACATCACGGTTCAACCGTGGTCACCCTTTCAATACGGATTCTTTGAAGGCGTATTCCTTGGCAGCGATAAGTTTCCAGAGTTGAACCGCGTCATCGATGCCGTCGCGGCAAAATACGGAGTCAGCAACACCACCATTGCCATCGCATGGCTTCTCCGCCACCCGGCAAAAATGCAGCCCATCACGGGCACGATGAATCTTGATCGAATCAAAGACTGCTGCAAAGCGAGCGATATCACGCTTACGCGCGAAGATTGGTATGAGATTTACCGCGCGGCGGGCAACATTCTTCCCTAAGTAAGCCGGTTTTCAAAAACAGCCTCTCCCTGCAAGGGATCGAGGCTGTTTTTGAATTTGCAAGAGGTCAGACGATTGCGTGCTTCCCCCTTACCCCTTCAATATGTCGCAGAAGAGACAGCCATGTGGAACGCCTGAAACGCATGTCTCACACTGTAGACGTTGTACACGTCACGGCCAAATGCCCAATAAAGGTGTGAGAAGTGACCGGCAGGCGTATTTTTCACTCCCATGTAACCGTGCGTTTCTGGCAACAGGTGTGTATGCAAATAGGCGACCATTCGTTTCGCCAGTGCAAGATCAGATGATGCAGAACCTGCCTCCACATCAAACGTCCACAACCCCTCGTGCCAGCGCACGATTCCGAGGTCACTGTAAATTTTCCCTACAATACCGTTGCCAAGCGATACGGCGCGCGACGTCATCCCAGCGAAATTCGGCGGCGCCGACATTTGTTTGATAAACTGCAGCGCAGTCGGATTTCCCGTAAAGCGCTGTACGCCAAATGACGCGATTGGATTCGTATCGCCGCGCTTTGATCCCGAGGGAGACAGAGTGATTGTGTACTGGTTTTTCTGTACCTGTGTCTGCACCTGGATCGCAGACATTTCACTCGCTGTCATGAGAAAGTCAGTCGGCGCGAAAAGGGGAAGATTTATCGTCGGCGTTTGTTGCAAGGATGTTAACGCGCGCGAGATGGAGGCTTTGAAAACTGCTTCTGGTGCACCATGATAAGGTGTCATGCTCACCGCCATCCTCGCGGCGGACAGTGCGTGGTGATAATCCCAGACGTTGTAAACCACATTTCCCACCGCGTACGAGAGGTTCGTGTGCTGCCCATCGCCGGCGTCGATCACCGTCATGAGTCCGTGAGTTTCAGGCAACAGGTGTGTGTGCAGATAGCGCACGAGTTGCATCGCCGTACCCTTGGCAAAAATCATTCGCGTATCCTGCACTTGAAAGAACCATTCCCCTTCGCGCCAATCGATCAAGGCGATGTTGCGGCCTGTATAGACAGAACTCCAGATGCCAAGCCCCAGATTCACCCTCGATGACGCAAGATGCTGCGCTTCTGGATTAAGGTAGCCATACCCGTGAGCATTCACAGACTGTGGTGTCACCTCAACCTGTTGCAGTGCCTTTGCGGCCGTGTTAAACTCCGTCGCGCCAAACCCGCCAATCAGCCCGGCAAGGCCAGTGTTTGGCGGTTGATCGAGCACTGGGCTGTTGAGCCCTACTGGGGTTTTGGACAATTGCAGACTGACATGGTACTGATTTGCCGTTGCAAAGGCTGTCGCGGCGAGATAGGCCTTGCCGCGAGCGCCATTTCCATTTCCTGCAAACAGTGGCGCCATTAAGGGGATGTCACTTCGTTTTTTTACGTATTGCATCGCTTGCGTGACCACTGGGTTATAGACAGGTGCCGTTTTCGCGGTGACCGACGCGGCGAAAGCGTCAAAACTTGGTGCAAACGCAGTCGTGCAGACAACGGTCGCGATGAACAGTGAAGAAAACGTGCGTAAAGGTTTCATGGCTACTCTTCTCCTATTGTCAATCCTATAGATACAAAGGATTGACGAGACAGGAAACGCTTTGGTTTCAACCAATTTTATTTTTCATCCGTATCGCGCCTTCATGGCGCCCGTCAGCCCTTGATCCGATAGATTTTGCGCGGCCTCCCTTTTGTTGTCGGCGTTTCATGTCCGACGACTTCAGCCAAATCATTGCCATGCAGAGAGGCCAAGATCTTCCTCGCGTTTCGCTCGGACATTCCCAAAATCTCAGAAACAACCGCTGCTGTAATACATTTTTGGGCAGATGCCTCTTGCACCGAGAGCATCCTCTCAAACGTCACAATACTTAGCTTCGCATGGTGGAGTCGCTTTGATAGCTCCTTATCATCCGTACGAAACTTAATCGTCGCCTTGTTCAAATTTTGAAGAGGACCGTGAAGGGCGCCCGTTTCATCCACGAGATACATGCATCCGCCGTGTTCGACATGCTCGGCATGATTCAACGCGAGTCGCGCGTTTTTTTCAGCCTCAATCGCCGTCGTACCATACCCCATCCCGATGTTGGCGGCAAGCTTTGTAAGTCCGGTGATCTGCTGCAAAAGCTGATTCGCGCGATCCATTTGATTTTCAACGATGCCTCGCGTTGAAAAAATCATGAATCGTCCGTTGCCTATCGAGACAAACGTCCCCAACACCTGCTCCGTATAGTCCAAAAGAAGCCCTTGCGTTTTTAAATACGTGCGATAGATATCATAGAAAGCGTGATTTTGATTCATCAATTGGTTGAAATTCGATACTTGCACGATCTGAATGGCCACTTGACTGCGCTTGAACTGCTCTGATTTTATCTCATGCAGCAAAGCGGTCAACTGATGAATCACCGATTTTTCGCGATATGGCAAAAAGAGAGACGGAAGGCGTGCCGCCTGTAACCTCTCAACAACAAGACGGCTCCCCGAGATGCACAGCACACGTCGATCTCGGCCATTGACTTGATGAAACGTGAGCAGATCCTCAAATCCATGTTCCAATTCACTCGAGAGAGGCCTTTGGTATCGATAAACATGCTTTAGATGCGGCAGTGCGACAAGTGCATCCTGCACTTCTTCATCACACATGCTATCGACGCTTACCGCTTCGACTTGGTCTCCACTTTCTCGTTCATACTGCGCGATCACCGCGACCAATGTAAGAGCGTCACGCGATACAACGCAGGTTTTGGGAAGTGCCGCACGCGTTGCGGCGAGATGACACGCCAATTCATCCGAATAAATCCAAGCGTCCATCTGGTCAGGCGTTTCAAGCGCATCATGTTCTATGGTTTCAAATCGCTCATAAGAATGCTCGTGAAGAACAAATTCGTCCGTCGGCAATGTGCTCGGGTGCATTTCCAACAGTTGCCTCAGTAGCGCAAGAAACTCGTTTGACCCAATCACTGCAAGATGAATTCTCATGCTTTGCCTCCGCCTACATCCAGTCTCCAAGCATTTACTTCGAAATCCGATCCATCAACCACTATACCATTCGAAAATCGCGAGCACAGCCGAAGTAAAACCATGTAAAAAGTGGATTGACAGATTGCGTGAATAGACTGTAGTTTAGATTAAAGGGTGTATTACGGAATAATTCCTTAAATAAAAGGGGATTTCAATGAACGAAGACAGATTGTTAAAAAAGCGGCTTGGCGTTTGGTCGCTGGCAGCCGCCTCGCTGGGAGGCGTGATCGGCTCCGGTTGGCTATTTGGCGCGATGTACGCAGCGCAAGCCGCCGGACCAGAATCGATCGTGGCTTGGATTGTCGGCGCAATCGCGTTCGGGCTCGTCGCGCTCGTCTTTTGTGAACTGGCTATCGTCAAACCGGAGTCAGGCGGCTTGGTGCGCTATCCGATGTACACCAACGGTTCACTCGTCGCATCCATGGTGGGCTTTGGAATATGGCTCGGATATGCGGGAAACCCGCCGACTGAAGCCTCTGGGATCGTGCAATACCTCTCAAGCTTTATTCCAGGTGTCTATAACGGTTCCACCTTGACCTTTTCTGGAATTCTTCTAGCCATTGTTCTCATGATCGTGTTTGTGCTTGTAAACTACTTTGGCGTACACATTTTCGCGAGAGTCAATCTCGTTGTCACGATCATCAAATTCATCGTTCCGACGCTAACACTGCTTGCGTTTTTCATGTCAGGCTTTCATCCGCAAAACTTTACGGCATACGGTGGGTTCGCGCCGTACGGTTGGTCTGCAGGGCTTAGTTCCATTGCCACAGCGGGAATCGTGTTCGCCTATACTGGATTTCGCGCCGCAGTCGACCTCTCTGGAGAAGCAGCAAACCCGCGCAGGGATATCCCGCGCGCCGTATTGCTCGCCATATTGGTTGCAATGGTCCTTTATATTGGTTTGCAGGTTGTTTTCATCGGCACCGTCCCCACCGCCTCTCTCGTAAAAGGGTGGCACGGCGTCAATTTCAACTCTCCTTTTGCACAAATCGCGATGTCCTTAAACCTCATGTGGCTGTATTGGATGCTTATGGCAGATTCGATGATTTCCCCTGCCGGATCAAGCCTAGTCTACACCGCCTCCAATTCCCGGGTCGTGTTCGGCCTCGCAAAAAACCGCTTTTTCCCGTATTATTTCGCGAAAATCAATGAGAAATACGGCGTTCCCACCCGCGCGCTCATCCTGAACTTTATCGTCGGCCTTTTGTATCTCTTTCCTCTCAAAAGCTGGCATAACATCATCTCGACGACAGGGGCACTCGGTATCTTCACCTATTCAGCAGGCGCCGTCTCAGTCCTTGTGTTTCGCAGAATGGGCATCACACAGGCAGACCAGCGCATGAGAGCGATGCACGTTGTTGCGCCACTCGGATTTGTCGTCGGATCCCTGATCATCTACTGGGCGAGTTGGGGAACGCTTCAGACCACCATTTCCCTTCTCTTTATCGGACTCGTTCTTTATGCCATCTCGTTTTTCGTCAACAGGTACGGAAAGCGCGAATTGATTGGCGGTACTTGGCTTATCGTCTATCTCATCGCGATCTTTGCTCTCTCTAAAATAGGCAGTTTTGGCGGGCTAAACATCATTCCTGCACCGTGGGACTCCGTTGTCGTGGCCATTGTCTCTCTCATATGCTTTTATTGGGCAATTTCCTCTGGCACAAAATTCATGAATATAAAACACGCAGGCAGCTCAGACGCGCAAGAATTCATCTCCGAAGCCTGATTGAAATGACAAGGAATCCGTGAAGATACCTACTCGAAGGTCATCTTCACGGATTCCTTCATTCGCAAATTCAAACATACCTCAAAGCCATCAGAGTAACGCAATGGCCTACCCACCCGAAATGGCCTTTAAAATCCACACCTCGGCCCCATCCATCACCGCAGTCGAAACGTGCGCCCGCGTAGGTAGCCGAAGCCCTGCGACAAAAACACTGAGATGCACCCGAAAGTGTCCGTCCGGCTCGGCGATCCACGACGCCATACCGGGGTACTGGAAATCAAGCGCTTCCAAAATTTCCGCACAACTGCGAGCGTTGACCCTCACCATTGGGGATGCAGCAAATTCACCAGCGAGATCAAATGGCAAATGTACCGTAATCATTCTTCAGCAACTGCGACGACCGAATAAATTCGCGGCAAGTGTTCAGCCAAGAGGCGCCAATGCTCACCTTCATCACTTGATCCATACACGGCGCCTGAAGTCGTACCGAAGTACAGACCGAGCGGTTCCCCTGCGTCTGAGGTAAAAGCATCCCTCAAAACACTTGAAAAGGCTTCTTGCGGGAGTCCACTCTTTCGCGGCTCCCAATGCTGTCCACCGTCGCGGGTGCGGTACACCGCGAGCGCGTGATCTGGCGCAAAGCGCGGCCAACGGTTGATCGGCAGCACGTAGGCACGCTCTGGGTCGCGCGGATGACCCACGATTGGAAAGCCGAAGTCTGAAGGCAACTGTGCGCCGACAGACAGCCAGTGATCACCACCGTCATCCGTTCGATACACCCCACCGTGATTCTGCAACCAAATTCGCCCCTCTTGTGTCGGCGAAACAATCCACTCGCCTCAACGCCCGCATACAAAGTTTGGTCGTATGCCCAACGAATAGACCAAACGCGTGTCACACGCTCCGGGTCTTCCGCGTCATATTGAAGTCCGCCCCCACCTGTATCCCACGTTCCCCCCCATCACGCGATCTGCGGATGGATGGGCCGTAAAATTCGGAATTCACGCCAGCGAAAATAGTGCCTGTTGTCGGGTCATATGCGCTCGTATACACAGGATCGCCCAACAAGACAGGCTCTAGCGCACGCCACTCACCTTGTTGATCTTTCTTAAATCGAAAAAGACCTTTCGCAGTTCCCACCAAAAGATACACAGTCTCACTTCCTTTCGCTCAAAGCGTCAAATACGTATCGCATCACACTGGACAAGGCGCTCTGAATAATTCCATTCTAAAGGTTTTTTTTAATGATCGATACTCCTTGATGACAAAAAGGTTGGTAGTTACATTACACGATCATTCTGTCTGTTCGGTTTGCCGGCAGCGTGAACCCGAACGTCGATCCTTCACCCGTAGTGCTTTTCACAAAGACAGAACCGCCATGTTGTTCGACAATCTCTTTCACAATTGCCAACCCCAGACCAGATCCCCCTGTATCTCTTGAACGTGAATGATCCGCACGATAAAATCGCTCAAATAAAAAAGGGAGGTGTTCTGGTGCGATTCCCGGCCCGCAATCCTGAATCGCAACCTGTATTCCACCCCCACTTTCGCGAATTTCACGCAACGAACACGCAATCCATCCGCCATCCGGTGTGAATTTCATCGCATTCGTCAGCAGATTCACGAGAACTTGGGTCATTCTTCTGCGATCGACCAAAACCCTTACCGAATCAAGATCCGAATGGATCATACAGGTAATAGAGCGCATCTTGTATTCCGAATGATAGATCTCTCTGACATTCACAATCAGTTCTTTCAGATCAATCCACGAATCATTGAGTCTCCATACACCTGCCCGCGCATCACTCAACTGTTGCAAGTCATTCAACACAGCACCCATGCGTATCATTTCGTCGTACAAAACGGTGAGTTGTTCATCCTTCCATTCGCTGACCCCTAATTGCACAGCTTCGATTTGATTCGCGATAATAGTCATCGGAGTTCTCAACTCATGCATGACATCCGCCAACAATCTTTCTCTTGCCTCTTGCGCCATCGTTAAGTGAGCCTGCATCATGCGAAATGCATTCAACACCTCTGCGACTTCGCGATCTTCTCCCTTCGGTATGGGAAGATCGAAGATGTGTTCCGCAATACCTTTTGCGGCAGCTGTCAATTGTTCCAAAGGGCGCAGAACACGTCTTAGTACCTGGATGGCAATCAAGGTAGAAAGCGCAATCGCCGCGATAATACAGAATGCCTGTAACAGAGAAAAATAACTGAACAATTGATGACTCAATTGCGCGAGTGACGGCGAGACGGTAGGTCGGATAAACAGCGTACCCACCGAGTGATCCATCACGACAATGGGGCTTTTCAACCATGAAGAATGTGGTTTCGTGCTTTTGGGAAAGGCAACCAACACCCTACGATTCGAGACGATACTATACTGCGTTTGACCAAGTACAAGTCCATCGATAGGAAAAAGGGATTTTGGAGAGCGAATCGACCCCAAGAATGACCAAGAGTTGCCATGCTCCACGTATAATGCAGAGAGGATTCTTGCCCAGTCATCAACCTGATCCTGGCGTACGTGTTCCGCATAGACACTCAGTTCTTGATGAACCACAAGTTGCGATCCAGCAAAATCGGTAAGCCCTATCAAAATCGCCAGCAATCCAAAAAAAGAGAGCAACCGTCGCCGCAGCGAATAAAACCCCTTTGACTGCATCAGTTGCGGTCCACTGACGCAAGACTAACCATTTTATATCCCACGCTGTGTATGGTTTTTAAGAGACATAAAGAGTCGATCTGATTGAGCTTCCGCCGCAAATGGCTCATATGCGAGGTTACTTTATGGGCTGTAGCGTCATCCAGGAGTTCCCCTGACACAATCAGCCCAGCTGCATTTGCCAGTTCAGATTTGCTGCACACAGCCCCGCATTTTTGCATGAGAAGCTTCATCATCTGACTCTCCATCACGGTCAGGACCACTTCGTGAATCCCTGACCGCAAAGAAAGTGCTGATGAATCAAGCACGCAGTTGCCAACGCGAATCAGCGACTTTATATTTTCCGGCGCATCGCGCTGTCCCTCTCGCTCCATGACCAAACGGTTCACCCGAGCGAGCACTTCACGCAAACTGAATGGCTTTACAACATAGTCATCCGCGCCCTGATTCAATCCGTCGATGCGGTCTTGTTCACCCGCTTTTGCCGTGATCAATATGACATAAACGTCACGCTGTGATTTGACGGTCTGACAGATTTTCAAACCGTCAATGCCAGGTAACATATGATCTAAAAGAAGGACATCATACGTTTCGGTAAGCGCTTTTCCAAGCCCGGCATGCCCATCGTGCGAAATGCTGCATCGATGCCCACTCTGCTCCAAAAATAATCCCAGGATCTCTGCAGTTTTCGGCTCATCTTCAACAATTAGCACATTCGCCATGGAGATCGCCTCCTCATCGACAGCTGTGACCGTGAAGCGTACGGGGCGGAATCTATTTGAAGATTACCTCTTCTTTGTAAGCATTTCGTGAACAATCGCAAAAGAAATGGTAATGATCTCGTCACGCCATCCTGTTGATCAAATCCACAACGTCTTTTTCTCCCAACTGGTTCTCCTTCGCGTTATCTGTCGTTGATCGGAATAGCCTAAATAAATCGCCGCAACAAATGTCGCTCCACCTTCTACATTTAAAAACGATTTTACGCGTGGACCCTCAAAATACTCTGCCGTACGCCAGATCGCGCCGAGTCCAAGATCATGCGCACAGAGCAGAAAATTTTGCACAGCCGCCGCAGTCGCAGAGAAATTTTCACGCGCAGTCACAGGATCGCCTCCTTGATCTGAATACACACAGATAATGACAGGTGCACTTAAAAGCTTTCTACGTATCTTCTCGATCTCTAACGATTGGCGCACATCTCCCAATTTCTTGAGAGAAACCGCGACTCGATCACAGATCAATGTCCCGTGTTCCTCAGGCGCTGCTTCATGTTCGCCACTGGTTAGCGCAGACATTTGCTCGGCAATCGCCTCTGTCAATCGTATGCGGGCATCACCCAGCAAAACGCGAAATTGCCACGGCTCTGTCATGCGATGGTTCGGCGCCCAAGTCGCTGACTCCAAACACTTCTCTACCAATTCTCGATGGACAGTCTCATCCGAGAATTTTTTAATGCTTGACCGCGATTGAATGGCGACGAATGTTTCCATGCTGAATCCCCTCCAATAGAACTTTTTTTCTGCTTCGCACGCAGACGCCATTGCTTCAATCCTCGCTGCGTCTGCGTGCAAGCGTCATAAAACACACCTTCATCGTGATGATCAAAAATTAGAGTTGGGCACTTCCACTTAAATAAGCGTCAGCCTGTTGCTGCAGTTGAGTCAGCGCCATTTTTACACTCATTTGTCCAGTCACTGCCTTGTAAAAATATGAATCGAGCACAGACTGAACCTCATTGTATGCATTTGGAACAGGGCGAGGTATGGTGTAGGGTGAAGCCAGCTCAGAAATTGCCACACTCGTGCCCGGATGGGTTGCCTTGTAAGAGGCAGGGATATGCGACGCAGCGGATCTCGTCTCTGGCGGAAACCCAGAATGTTCGCCCCAATACACCTGCGGCCCATCACGAAACCACCACTTGATGAACGTTGCGGCTGCAGCGTCCTGCGCTTTGGTGTGATCCATCATCATCACAAACCCTAGTCCTTGAACCAAATTTGCGGTATGGCCTGATGATCCCTTGGGGTACGCAAAGACACCTACCGGGAAACGTCCATGAACAGCCTCAAGAATCTTCTCGTATCCTGCTGATGTGCCATCCGCCACGGCAATTTTCCCTGCACCAAAATCAGACCGGATATTCGCGCCATGCGCAAATATCATCTCATGCTTGGCGTACAGCGTTCGAAAATAATTGAAGGTTTCATAAGCTGCAGGAGAAAGGAAATCTGTTTTGTGCTGGTTTGAGCCAGGCAGAAAAAGTTGGCCTCCATTTGCGAGAAACGGCGGCAGAATATGTGCAGAAGAATCTTTGTAGGCTAAGGGGACCACCGTCGGAAACTTCCTTTTAATAATTGCAAGATCTGACGCCAGTTGTGCCCACGTCTCGGGAGTGGACTTGATTCCAGCTTGCCTAAACATCTTTGTGTTGTACGTCAATTGAGAGACTTTGGCGTCTGCCATTATGCGATAGTGCTGGTTTCCCACTTCTCCGTTTGACCAAACACTTGGATACATCTGTTTGGCACTCACTCCCCCTTTTCCCATGATGTATGGGTTAAGGGACAATAGCGCATGCGCGTTTAAAAACGATCCGTCATAGTGACTGATCTCAGCCAACACGGGTGGGTTGCCCGCTGCCAATGCGGCCAATGCCTTTGTGCTCGCTTTGGTGACATCAATGGTTACATGAATGCCTGGATGTGTGCGGTTAAACCAATTCACAAGATACGTCATGGCGTCTGCAACGGGACCGCCATTATGCGATTCCCAAAGTGTCACTTGTTGAATCGGTTGCGTCTGTGCCTGTACGGCACCTTGCGACGCATTCACGACACAATACGATCCTGCCGCCAGTGCCACCATCCAAGTTGTCCATTTCGCTTTCACAAAACTCCACCTCCATCAATGTATCCAACCATAACCACACTGTTTTCATTCACCCAACCCCTCCTGCAACGATCCCCCCTCTCACGACACCGTCTTTTGGTCTTATCCTTTAGAACCTTGCTCACCACCGGCGACTGCCGCAACAATGTGGTTTTGGGTAAACAAAAACACGATGATGATCGGCACAAGCGCCAGCAAAGCCGCAGACGCGAGTTCTCTCCAATTTGCCTGATAGGTTTGCATATAGCGGGTCAGCGCCAACTCGATGGGGGCAATCGCTGTCGTATCCGTCATAATCAGTGGCCATTGAAACTGATTCCAAGAAGATATAAATGTAAGCAGTGTAACTGTGGCGACCGCAGGACGTGCCAACGGCACCGCCACGCGCCTGATGTACGTCCACGTACGCACATTCTCCACGCGCGCGATTTCTCGATAACTGCGCGGAAGTTTCATAAAGTACTGGCGGAACAGAAAGATTCCGGATGTATTCGCGGTAAACGGCAGAATCAGTCCGGCGTACGAATTTAGCAGATGCAAGTGAAACATCACAACGTATTGCGGCACTAAGAGCGCCTGGCCTGGAAGCATCATGACGCCCAAAAAAAGATAAAAAACCGCATTTTTCCCCGGCATCCTGATTTCTGCAAGAGCGTAACCTGCCAGTGCGCTGCTTACCAAGACACTGGCAATCGTCAGCGAAGTGATCAACATGCTGTTGAAGAGATAGCGAAGCCAACTTGTCTGTGTCAAGACCACCCATAAGGCATGAAAATGAAACGCTGGCAAGAAGACCGGAGGCAAACTGTACGCCGCACCGCGCGCGCCCGTGGCGATGACAAACGTCCAATAGATTGGCGCGATAAAAAGGACTGCGATCAAGATTCGAAGGGCTAGAATCCAGCGATTTGACATACGGCATCTCCTCTCACCGATAAAAAACGAGTTTATCGGCTATCCACTTTTGCAAGAGTGTCAAGACTAGAATTAAGATAAAAAGGATCAGGCTCATCGCAGATGCAAGCGAAAAGTGTTGGTAAATAAATGCAGTTTGATAGATCAGGATCGAGTCCGTTGTGGTGGCAAACGCAGGCCCTCCTGCGCCACCGTGTGGACCTCCTGTCAACGTATAGATCTGCGAGAAGGTTTGAAGGGCGTTGATCGTTGCGAGAACGACAACGAAAAAAGTGACAGGACTCACGAGCGGCCAGATGACTCGGCGAAACAGATACCACGATTTGGCGTTGTCTAATTGCGCCGCTTCCATGACACTGCGCGGAAGTGTAGAGAGCGCACCGAGAAACAGCACGGTATAGAGCCCCAAAGAATGCCACAGACTGAAGATCATCACGGCTGGCATGGCCCAATGCGTGCTCCCTAACCATCCTGGCTGTGGGAGATGGAAGAAACCAAGCACTGCATTGATGAGACCGAATTGTGGATCGAATAACCAAATCCAGATGATTGAGGTAGCAACAACTGGGGTGACATGCGGTAAGAACACCATGGAACGCAGAGCAGAACCACCCCTTGATCGAATTCCCCCGCGCAAAAGCAGCGCAAGTCCGAGTGAAAGCATGGTTACCACAGGAACGATTACTGCTGCGTAGTAAAAACTGTTTGCCAGCGACTGCCAAAAAAGCGGCTGATGAAAGAGAATCACAAAGTTTTCAAACCCGACAAACGCGCTCTGTGACGTGAAGATATTCCAGTGAAAGAAAGAAATGTAAATGAGAAACGCTGCAGGGATGTAAAAAAATACAAGGAAGATAAGGATGCTCGGCATGAGCAGGCCAAAACCAACCCATGTTTCGGCGCGCCTGCGAAGGAATCTTTGTGAACGTGAAATCACAACAGACATGTTTTTACACCTCCACTCCGTTTACGGCCGCCAGAACGCGTCTGGAATTTTTCACGGATAGAACCGTTCGCCCCGAAGGATGGATATCCAGTCGATCCTGGCGTTCGTCAAACCAGTGAAAGGCGGCGTATGGGATCGTGATCCATGCAGTTTCATTGCGTTCGGGAATGCGATCCTGATGTTCAATAAAATAAACGAGCGGATCATCCCCCCATTTCACGTGAACATGTGTGCGCGCACCGAGCGTTTCCAGATACGTCACTGTGACAAAAAGGTGAACCCCATCACCTTTTCCAACCTCCACATCTTCAGGACGAAATCCGAGCCAACAGGTAGGACTCGCATCTAGCAATTGATCAAGTCCCGCCTCTGTGGGCTGTGCCATCACGATTTTTTCATTATGATGGGCCGAAACGAACTCAAATTGTCCAGACTGAACGCGGATCTTTCCCTTCAGCGCATTCATCGGCGGCGAACCAAAAAATCGGCCAACAAAGAGTGTGGCTGGTCGATGGTAGATCTCATTGGGGGTGCCAATCTGCTCAAGTTTCCCTTGTTGCATGACGAGGATGCGATCAGACATCGTCATTGCCTCAACTTGGTCATGGGTGACATAGATCGTTGTTGCGTGTGTCACTTCATGCAAGTGACGCAAATCAACTCGCATTTTTTCACGAAGGATAGCGTCGAGGTTGGAAAGCGGTTCATCCATAAGAAACAAACTGGGTTGCCGAACAAGTGCCCTACCCAACGCTACACGCTGTTTTTGCCCTCCCGACAGAGCACCGGGCCGTTTTGCAAGCATTGCTTCCAGTTCAAGGAGCCTTGCTATTTCCTCTACGCGTTCGCGGATCAGCGACTTCTGCATTCGCGCAGCGCGCAGTGAGAATGCCAGGTTTTCAAAAACAGTCAAATGCGGATAGAGCGCATAGTTTTGAAAGACCATTCCGATCTTTCTTTCACCAGGGGTTGTCTCCTTTGCGTCCGCACCTGAGATTTGAATCGATCCAGATGTAGGTTGTTCCAATCCGGCAATCATTCGAAGACACTGGATTTTCCGCACCCTGAGGGCCCAACGATGACGAGAAATTCGCCCGTCTTCACTGTGAAAGTCAGATTGCGAATCGCCCACTGAGAACCAAACTGCTTCGCAACATCCAAAAATTGAACAGCATCCACTGCGTTGCCTCCCCTGCATCACGCTTCGAGGAGAGTTTACCAACGCGATGTTGCTGTTCCACATGCAAAGTATCCGATTTGATTAAAAGAAGGGAAAATGATTTTCTCTGATTTATACACGGATTGTAAAAAAGATGAGCGTGATTTAAGAGCAACGGAAGCCAATCAACAATAAAAACACCACTTCACAGTGATTCCGATGGAAATTTTAGGATAAATAGATCACTTCCTTACATATCGTTCAGTAAGGATTTACATTCCAGCATTAAACTTAAACTAAAAAATTCGGAAGGTGGCCAATTCATTGGAAGCGTCGAGTTCGTTGCTTAGACAATTAGATGAGACGCCGATTCGTCATTTCCACTTTCGATTGATGATTGCAACGGGCATGGGGTTTTTCACAGATGCGTATGATCTCTTTGTCATTGGCTCTGCAACCACTTTGCTTCAACCAATCTGGCATTTAACGCTCTTGCAACTCTCTGTGCTAAACAGTGTATCGCTTCTCTCGGCTGCCGTGGGGGCGATTGGATTTGGCATTCTCATGGATCGCTTGGGGCGTCAGAAACTGTACGGGGTTGAGACCGTGTTACTGATTCTCGGGGCAATTCTATCTGCTGTATCTTTAAATTATCCAATGCTGCTCTTTTCCAGACTCTTAATAGGCTTGGGCGTCGGCGGAGATTATCCCGCAAGTGCAGTCATCGTCTCTGAATTCGCGAATCGGCCATCTCGGGGGCGCCTTGTCACACTTGTGTTTGCCATGCAAGGCGTAGGATTGATCGTAGGCCCACTCATTACACTGCTCTGCCTATCCTCCGGACTACAACATCACGTGATCTGGCGGATCTTACTCGGTCTCGGCGCAATACCTGCGTTATCCGTACTGTATCTGAGACGCAATCTCCCCGAGACGCCGCGTTTTACATTGCATGTACAAAAAAAACGACCTCCGGACTGCAGACATCGTTGGCATCGTGGCAGGTGAACCCACGCCCCATCGAAAAGATCCCCCACCGCAATCCAAAAATCTACGCATGAATCTGCTACAGACACCGTTTCGACGAAGGCTCTTGGTTGTGATGGCAACTTGGTTTTTGATTGACATCGCCTTTTATGGAAACGGCGTCTCATCCCATCTAATCTTACAATCAACCGTCGCTCACGCCAATCTTATACAGACAACAGAAATTACTTTCATTATCTTTTTATTGACTGCGTTTCCAGGGTATCTGGTGGCCGCCCGATGGATGGATTCCATGGGGCGAAAACCTATCCAAGGACTCGGTTTTTTCATGATGAGCCTGCTCTTTGCCACGATCTGCATCTTTCCTGCCGTCATACACAGCACCTCACTCTTTATCATTCTCTATGGACTGAGTTATTTCTTTATCGAATTTGGACCCAATACCACAACCTTCTTGTTTCCATCGGAATTATTTCCGACCTATTTGCGCGCTACTGGACATGGATTTGCGGCGGCTGGCGGAAAACTTGGGGCGTTTATCGCAGCACTGCTCTTTCCCACGATTCTAAATCTCCAAAATGGCCTTGTCTTGCTGTTTGCCTTGTTGGCATTCGCTGCTTCTCTAGGTTTTTTCCTGACACTCCTTTTGCCTGAACCCAAACGGCGCGCACTCGAAGACATTAATGAAAACTTGCGGTCAGGCGCTGCGCACTCTACCTATTCGAGAATCATGCATTCCCTTCATAATGAGAACCTCGATATGACCATCGCTAACGAATTGCGTGAACTGAGCAATGCGGAGTGCATTCTCATCTACCGTCTAAGTGAACAAAACCACTGGCAGCAATCTGCAATCAGCGCAGGACAGTATAGGCTTGAACAAGCGTTTGCAGAAGCTGAAAATGAGCGGTCAAGAATCACCCCACTGCTCACATCGTGTGTCGATCAGCATGCACTGATTGTAAAAAATGAACTGACTCAACTTGAGGCAACCCGCTACGGCTTGCCTTCCTGGATTTGTTCTCTGGTCGCCTTCCCACTCCTTGATTCAAATCGATGCTTTGGAATCTTGCTCCTGCTAGAGAGAGAGCCGCACATGTTTTCCGATGAGAGAATCCATAAACTGTCTTTATTCATTCACATTGCAGCTCCAGCACTTGCGCATACAAGTCGTTTTTTAGATATGAAGCGGCAAGCGTTCACCGATGCGCTCACCCAACTGCCAAACCGTTCGGGTTTTGAGCATGAGTTTGAAACCCGCATCACGTCGGAGAATCGAATGGCCTTTGTCATTCTTGATCTGGACAATTTCAAGCAGGTCAACGACACACTCGGCCATCAAAAAGGTGATGAGGCCCTTCAAGATGTGGCAAGCCATCTGAAGAAAGCCATTCGCGCAAGAGACCTTGTGGCCCGTTTGGGTGGCGATGAATTCATTCTCTTACTGGATAATATTGAACGCCCCGAAGATACCGTCGAATTTCTGGAGAGATTAACCCAATCATTACCTCTTTTAAAATGGCAGCTAGGCGTGAGCGCTGGTGTGAGTTTTTATCCTCTTGACGGACGATCCTACCAAGAGCTCTATCGCGTGGCCGACAGTCGGCTGTATTTTGTGAAGGACTCGGGAAAAGGCAGGGTGAACCCTGTCGATACACACGGTACGATTCCACTCACACTACACACGCCTTGAGGGTTACACCAACTTCATGGTTTCTTTACACCATCTCCATCGCTGAATCACATAGGTAAACTACAATGAAATCACCCCTAAACCATTGGGAGGCAGACCATGACAGTTCCCTGGCTCATTGCCATCGACCTTGACGGCACTCTTTTGCACCCAGATCAAACCATCAGCGCGATGAGCAAAGAAACACTTTATCGCGTGATGGCAAGCGGCCACACCATCGCATTGGCAACAGGAAGACCCCCGCGCGCAGCGCTCCCCTATCACCGCGAACTTCTTCTTACGACACCGCTGATCTCGCTCAACGGAGCAATCCTGTGGGACGAAACCCAGCAAGAAATCATTGCAAAAAAGACCATTTCAAAGTCATCGGCAAATGATCTTATTGAACGATCGCACGCACTCGGCGGACGTATGGCAGTCGCTGAGATTGGATTTGAATGCTACTTGCTTCACCGTTTCGGCGAATTGGGATGGACGGACAGCATGACATCCTTCTTTCAGAAAGCCGTCCTTGGTTCCGATCCTAAACGCCAACCGATTGAAATCCGGCGCGATGATGGATTGCCCGACAGCCCCTGTTCACTTCTCCTGCATGTTCCCCGCAGTCAACATGAACGGTTTATAAAAGAAGCCAGCCAGCGTCCCATGCTTGATGTACAATTCCGTTCGTGGCGAGAACCCTATGAAGTGATTGAGATCTCTCCTTCCGGCGTATCAAAAGCGACTGCCGTCAGGGACGTAAAAAATCGACTAAGGCTTTCGCTTGCAAAGACGCTTGCGTTTGGCGACGAAATGAATGACGCCGATCTCTTGCGCTATGCCGACGTCGGAATCGCAATGGCAAACGCCAATCCACAGTTGATCCCTTTCGCCGACCAATTCACGGCCAGCAATGACCAGGATGGCGTAGCGCAATACCTCAACACATACCTCCTTGAAAAAACCCGTGAAGCTTAAAATCGCTTCACGGGTTTCTTTTGCAACAAATCACCCACATCATACTGCACGCCGACTTCAGGCAATACGCGTTGAACCTGTTTCACGTCAAACCGTTCAGGATGGTGAGTGTGAATCGGCATAAAAAGATGGGGAGAGATCGTCTCAATCATCGACAGAATCTCCTCTCGACTCGCATGACCTGACGAACCGATCGGGCGATACGCCAATCTGTGCAATTGCAATTGTTCTTGGAATGAACTCCAATCCTCATCATACGGTCCAAGTGGATGCCCATTCGAGTGAATGTAAACTCCACCTTCACGCGGTTGAATCTTGGACAGCTCGCCCAGTGTCTCAAAAGGCATCTCGATCATAAAGAGCTCTTCGCTGTTCCTGACTTCCTCCGATGTAACAACAGGTAATTGCATGTTTGAAAACCACGCGATTCGTTCGTCCACAACTTCTGTTGTGCGGCCCTGAAACAGTGAGATCTCTGTCAAATCACCGCCAAACTGCGAATAAAGGTATGCAGATGACGACAAAAGACAGAGCTTGCGTCCAGTCGCCCCTGCGGCACGTTTTAGACTTTCAATACGCTCGGGGTTTCTCGGATAAAAACTGAAATAGACACCAGAGTTCGTGCCGCGAATCGCCTCCACCATAGGAGCCACAAGCTCTCGTTCAGGGATCATTTCAGGAAGGTCATCAGAAAGTGCTCGTGTTCCCTCGATCCAAAGAAGATCCGGAGCGAATTGATGTGCGGCATCCACGAATGCACGCGTCCGTTTTGCGTGGTTTCCATGAAGGCGCAGATCCCCAGAATAGACAAACCTTCCATCTGGCGTCTCAATAAAAATAGCTGAGGCACCGGGAATGTCGTGATCGACCGGCTGAAAACGTATGACAAATGGGCCAAAGATGTACAATTCCTTATCCTCGATCGCAAGATATTGCAAAGGGTTGCCAGGACCCTTTGCGATCTCGTCAAGAGATTCTAGCATCCGTTTGGTGTCTTTACTGACAAGCACGGGAATGTCGTGACGCAACAAAGGAAGCAGCGCCATATGATCAAGGTGCGCGTGACTGATGGCAACGAGCGTTTGTTTTGCGATCCTATCCTGATCTTTCGCCTCGCAAAACAGTCCCTCGATATCTGGCAATTCCCCCATCTCAAGCAGTCGGGGAATCACATCTTGAGGTTTTTCGCCTTGGATCGTCGGCATCTTTCTCGAAACCGCACGCCCCAGATCGAAAATCAACCGATATCCATCATGCGCAAGTTCAATGATCGTGCCACCGATCGTCGTACATCCGCCATAAAACGCAAACTTCGTCCCCACACAGATCCTCTCCCACACACCTGATCGTAAAAAGAGTCACCCTTGAATGCCTTCACCGCGAGCGATCCCCCGAATGATGTAGCGCTGGAGGAGAAGGAACAAGAGAATCACCGGCATCGTCGTGAAAAGCGAGGCCGCCGAAAGACGCCGCCAATCCACCGAGTTGTTATCAAGAAAGTGGGCAAGCGCCACCTCAACGGGCTGCACGTTGTGACTCTGCGTGACCATGAGAGGCCACATGAGCGAATTCCACGAGCCGATAAAAATATACAGTGAAACCGTGAAGAGGATGGGCCGACTCAGCGGCAGGGCAACCGACCAGAGATAGCGCAGATGGCCGCATCCATCAATGCGCGCCGCATCCCAGTAATCCTTGGGGAGTGACAGAAAAAACTGTCGCAATAGAAAGATTCCAAAGACAGATGCACCATAAGGCAAGATCTGCGCCCAGTAGGTGTCTATCAAGTTCATCATCGCCAAAATAACGAAATTCGGAATCAGGTGCGCTTCGCTCGGGATCATCAGCACGACCAAGATCAGCGAAAACACCCACTCCCGACCGCGAAACTCGATGAAACTGAGCGCATACGCGGCCAGCACAGATGTGGATAGCGCAATCACGATGGTCACAAAAGCAATAAAGAGCGTATTGCCGAAGTACATCATCCAGGGAAACATGTTCCATGCGCGCACATAGACACCAATCCGGCCATCAAGCGTGAGGTGCGGCGGAAACTGAAACACGTCAGCCTTTGTGTCCAACGAAGTGACGAGTGCGATATAGAGCGGGAATAAAAAGGAAAGCCCGATCCCGAGCGAAATCAACGCTCGTACGTATCGTCGGCCCAACCGAACCATCTTGTCAGCTCCTGCCATTTTATTGATAAAACACAGAACGTTTTCCGATATAGCGTTGGATGAGCGTCAGCACGAGGATGACAAAAACGAGAATCACGGCCATAGCCGATGCGTAAGAGTAGTGATTGTAAACAAATGCCGTCTCATAAATCAGGAAAAGACTCGTGGTCGTCGCATACTCCGGTCCGCCGGTGCCGCCTGTCAATGCATAAATCTGCGCAAAACTTTGTAATGCGCCAAGCGTTGTGACAACGACAAGAAAGAAGATGGTGGGGGAAATCAGCGGCAAGGTGACTTGCCAGAATCTCCGCCACGCGCCCGCCCCGTCCATCGCTGCCGCTTCAAGGACAGACTTTGGCAAACTCGCAATGGCTGACATGACAATCACCACATCAAAACCCACACCGTGCCACAAAGAATAGATGACAATCGAAGGCATGGCCATACTGGGCGACTGCAACCAACCGGACTCCGGCAAACCCAATCCGTGCAGCACGCCGTTTGCCATCCCATACGTGGGATCAAAGATCCATAACCATCCGATCGCCGTTCCCACGGCTGGCGTGGCGTATGGCAGCAAAATGAGTGTGCGCATCACGCTGTAATACCGTGACGCTTTTTGGATTAGCAAGGCGATGGACACGGATAGAATGAGGGTTCCCGGCACCATCAAAGCGGCAAAATAGAACGTGTTCCACAGCGACTGCTGGAAAAGGTTAAACTGTAGCGCATCCGTAAAATTAGAAATGCCCGCCCATGTTGTGTGAACACCCAGCAAGTGATAGTGCCAAAATGCAAGGCCAAACGCCATGACGGAAGGTACATACACAAAGACGGTCAAAAACAAGAGGGACGGGAGCAGAAACAAAACAGCCGTCCACAGGTCTTTTCGCATGCGACGACGTTTGGCTCGCCGATCCGTTTCTAAAGACCCGACGCGAGCCAAACGCATTTCATTGATCATCGCCATGTACTACAGCCTCTGTTGGCCGTTCATGTATTGATTGCCGCTGGCCGTCATATTTTTTAGCGCAACAATAATCGATTCCTGTCCCAGCAGTCCCTTCATAAAGTCGTTCATCATCGCCGATTTTGCGGCACTGTATGTCGCATAAGGCGGCTTGATCACCCAAAACTTCGGATTGCTGTAAGAGGCGGCCCAGGCAGGTTTCTTGGCGTAAAATTCCCTCATTTGTGAAAGACTCGCGGGACCAAGCGGCAAATAATTCGTGTGTTCGTTCCAGTACGTGTTGTTTTGTGGGCTGGACATGAACTTTACAAATTCAAAAGAGGCTTGCTGCTGTGCTTTTGTCCCATCATTAAACATGGCAAGCGAAGCACCATTGATGTAGTTGTAATTTCTCCCTGAAGGTCCAAAAGGAGCGGGAGCGGCCAGCATAGGGAACTTCCCGCCCACGGAGCTGAGATCATAGGTGTATCCGGCAGATGCATCGATCAACATGCCAACCTTGCCCGTTCCAAAATCGAGCTGGTAGTTGTAGCCTTGCGTTGGAATAAGGATCTTTTTTGCCACCATGTCACGCAACATTGACAGAGCCTTTTCAGCGCCTGGATTCACGAGATTGAAGTGCTTATGCGCAGGATCACTCCAGACTGTTCCGCCAAAATCCATCGTCATCGTAAAAAACTGCCGAACAGACGGAGTCCATTCAATCCCGTGATCTCTTCGATTCAGCTTGGTAATTTTCGTGGCGTCTGCGACAACCTGCGCCCAAGTGTGCGGCGCGCCAGACAAGTGAGCCTGTTTAAAAAGATCTGCATTGTAATAAAGAACGACGGCTGATTTTTTTTCGAGCGGCATAATGTACTGTTTTCCATTCGCGGATTGCATATCTTTCCATACAGCCGGGAAATAATCATTCTTAATTTGCGCAGGTGTCAGCCCGCTCTTGCTTGAAAGAAACGGCTTCAAGTTCAAAAGTGCGCCGGCATTGATAAAATTCTGTGCAGCGTCTGTCGCAATCATCGCCACATTCGGCGCCTTGCCTGCGAGAAAGGCGGCGACACCTTTGCTGCTTGCGTGCACCACTTGCGCATCAACTTGAATCCCAGGGTGTGTCTCGTTGAATCGCTTTACTTCCGCTTTATCTGCGAGAAGAAGTTGCCCAGAGGAGTGCCCAAACCAAAACACGATGTGCACAACGGGAGAAGAAGGCGCGTGTTTCTCCTTTGCATAAGAAGGATCTCCACTTGCAACAGATGCCAACAAAGCAATTGAAGCGCTAGCCACGAATGCTTTTTTCATACGAGAACCAACATGGATTGACAACCTTTTTACCCCCAGTCAAATTCAAGCGATCTACCTGGAGTGTAAACAATGGTTGTAAAGTATTAATTTCGTTCGCGTATATGAATTGTTAATATTTCGAAAAGATTACTTGCGGCAAAATTGCTTATGTGTTAGACCGTTCTAACAACATCTTATAGTCCGTAATAACCTTTTTTGTCACAATTGACTAACCGTAAAATCATAGTGAATAATGTTCCCCAGAATCAAATGTTGGGGTGATTAAAAATGTCAACAGCTTCCGTAACAGCAAGGTTAGACGATTTGCTCGGCAAACAAAAAAAGGTTTCCACGCCTGACTGGGTGGGGGACGCCGTTTATGGAGCAAATGACGGCCTTGGTGCAATCTTTGGCATCATCGCCGGAGTGGCCGGTTATACGGCAGCCGGTCAAACGATTTTGATCTCCGGTTTGTTTGGCGCGCTTGCAAGCACGCTGTCCATGGCTGCCGGTGCATGGTTGGCCACAAAATCCGAGAACGAAATGATGGAGAGCGGATTCCGAAAGGCAAAGGAGGATATCACGCGCAATCCACACCATGAGCGCGAAATCCTTTCGCTGACGTATCAATCCAAAGGATTCGAGGAGGATTTGTCAGAGGCAATCATCGCAACCATTGTTGCGGATGAAACAAAATTCGTGGAAGCCGTCGCACAGGAAAAATATGGCGTCCACGAATCACAGCGCGGAAATCCCTGGTCTTCATCTCTGTATGGCGGCGTATCCACCTTGATCGGAGGCATCATTCCGCTCATTCCCTTCTTTTTTCTACAAGGCCATCTCGCATTAATTGTCGCAGCCATCGTTAGCATCCTGGCGCATTTTCTCGTCGGCGCCGCAAAAAGCGTCGTCACCGTGCGTTCTTGGTGGTCCAGCGGTCTGGAGATGACCGTTGTGGGAATCCTGGTGGGAACCGTTTCCTATGGGTTGGGACTGCTCGGAAGCACATTGATAGGATAAGCCTTTTTGCCAAAACCAAATCCCCCCGATCTGCGGGGGGATTCTTCAGAAAAAGAGATTAGAAACGCTTGAACAGTTTCCCAGGATTGAGGATTCCATTCGGGTCAAACAGTTTTTTCAGCGCTTTCATATACGGCAGTGTGTCTGCGTGTTCCTCCGCGAGATAAGCAATCTTGCCAAGACCTACCCCGTGTTCTCCCGTGCATGTCCCCCCGCGTTCGAGTGCGTAGCGGACAATCTGCCGGTTCACTTCTTCAGCCACGCGCATCTCTTTTGCGTCTTCCGGGTTTACCATAAAAATCACATGGTAGTTTCCGTCCCCGACATGCCCTAAAATGGCGCCATAGATGCCATGCGCATCGATGATCGCACGCGCCGCGCGAATGGCCTGTGACAATTCAGAAAGCGGCACACAAACATCGGTAACCTTCATCTTTTTTTGCGGGGCAGTCTGAATCACGGCGAGTGCAGCATCGTGTCTTGCATCCCACAACTGATTGCGTGCCTCTGTCTCTGTCTCAAATATAAAATCGACACAGCCTGAATCGTTACAAACCTCTCTGGCAATCGCCAAATCCGCCTGCACAGCCGCGTCACTTCCATGAAATTCAAGAAACAATGTTGGACGCAAATCATAGGATGTCCCCTTGGCGCGATTGACCGCATCCATCGTGAATTCGTCCACAAGCTCAATTCGCCCGATGACAATTCCTGAGTTCATCATATCAAACGCCGCATCGCCAGCCGCCGAAAGATGAGGGAAGACCGCTCTCACCGCAACCGTCGTCTCCGGAATGGCGTATACGCGCAGCGTAAGCTCAGTAATGACACAAAGCGTTCCCTCGCTGCCTACAAAAAGACCCGTCAAGTGATACCCTGCCGACGACTTGAGCGAGAGTCCACCGGTGCGGATGATCTCCCCATTTGCGAGCACCACCTCTAGATCAAGCACCTGGGATCGCATCACACCGTAGCGCACGGCGGTCGTCCCACTCGCGTTGGTTGCAGCCATACCGCCAAGTGTTGCGTCAGCGCCAGGATCAAGCGGAAACTGCAAGCCATAGGGTTTCAACGCTTTGTTTAACTGCATGCGTGTAACGCCAGGTTGAACGCGTACCAAAAAATCTCTTGGACGAATCTCAAGAATCTGATTCATTTGCGTCAAATCGAGGCTCACACCGCCCTCAACAGGAATGACGTGACCTTCGAGGCTTGTTCGCACACCGCATGGTGTGACGGGTAGACGGTGCGAATCCGCAAACGCCAACACCCGGCTCACGTCTTCTTTTGATCTGGCGAAAACGACGACATCCGGCAAGCCTTTACGTACGTAACTCAAATCCTGTCCGTGATGATCGCGGATTGTCTCACCCACACTCACCTGCTCGGGATCTGGCAATAACTCGGACAACGCGGATTGCAGTTCCAGGATGATCCCTTCCTTCTTCTCTTAATGGCATACGTTCAATCTGTCAACCATGCCCTCTTTTTCTTCGATTCAGGCCAATTCACAAGGAAGATACCCGCAAAGATGAAAAATCCCCCAATCAAAACGGTATCTCTGACAGGTTCACCAAGAATCAGCCATCCAGAAAGAACCCCAAAAAACGGTGCGAGAAACAAGAAAGCGCTGGTCTTTCCCGGATCGCCGTGTTGTAGTAAGTAGAACCAAATCGCAAATTGAACAATGGATGCCATGATGGAAAGCCACACCAAAATGGAAATTGAAACCACGTTAAACGAGATATGAGGTTGTTCCAGTGTCACACTGCCGATGAGGAGCAAGAGGCCTCCAAACAACATTTGGTACGCGGTCAACACCCATGTATCAATCTGGGGACCCCACCGTTTGATAAGCAGCGTCGCAACAGCCCAGGATACTGCACCTAAAAGACCAAGCAGCGTTCCAAAATGGAGATGAAGATGAAATCCAAGTGTGACAAACACCCCGATAAATCCAAGAGTGACACCAACCCACTGAATGAGACGGTAACGTGTTTTTGTAAATAATGTCCCAAAGATGACCACAAACAGGGGATTCATGAATGTAAGAATTGACGATTCACTTGCGGTGATGGTTCTGAGACTGATGAAAATACAGCCCATAACGCCAGCGCTCTGAAAGAGGCCGATTGTAAAAACCCGAAGCCAAGCTGCCAAGGAGCCCGGATGACGGCGTTTCAGAACAAACAGCGCCATGAGCATCCCCGCCAACGTGAATCGAATCCCCACCAGCAACAAGGGGGATACATATTCGAGCCCAATCTTCCCAACCGCAAAGGATGATCCCATTAAAGCAGTCGTCAATATGACAAGACTTCCATAAATAAGTGGATTTACGCGACTCACCTCATCTTTGCAAGCTGTGAAGCATGCATCGCAATTCAACTCTCGGAGGATATCTCTCCATCCGCGTCGTGCTCAGCCCGCGAGACGCCCTGACTTTGAGCGGTTGTGGGTAGCACATCCAGATTCTCTTATTATAAAGTGGATACATGAAAATCACCATTCGTCACCCAGAAAAGAAGCAACGCAAGCCATACGCTGAAAAACCCCATTCTACAAAACACACGCGGCGCCAAAAATGCGACAGCCAGCGCACCTGCGAGAGACGTTGCAGTTCCCATCCAAATTCATGAGTGGCCTGGCGAACGGCGCGGGTGTGTCTCCTTCATCCGAAATAGGACTACAGCCATCGAAAGAAGCACAATCCATCCGATCAGATTCAAACTGTGGAGCATACCCACAGAATGAATGGTATAGCCAAGTAGGAGCCCGCCAATCGCATATCCCCCGTCACGCCACAAGCGGTACACCCCGAGAACACCCCCGCGCATTTCCGGGGGAGCGACGTCAGCCACAGCCGAGTTCAAATTGGGGTAGAGCAGTGCCATCCCAAGTCCCATCACGGCCGCGGTGACCATCCACCATGTCACATTGTGACCAAGGGCGAACGCCAGAATGCCTAGTCCGAGTAAGCCCATCCCTGTTACAATCGGCAACTTTCTGCCCGTGACATCAGACAAAAGGCCTGTCCCAAACTGTGCAATTCCCCACACCACCGTGTAGGTTCCACCAATCATGCCGATGTGGAGGATGGTCACGTGCAACTCCGCAAGGTACAACGGCAGCATCGCCCAGACCATTGTATCTGCGAGCTTGTTGACCAATCCGGCTTGGCTGCAGGCTGACAGTGTAGGATTCGCAAAGGTAGTCGTCCACAGAAGATGTCCAATACCCATCTCTTTGGATGTATTTTTTTTATCCGAAGATCGTTTCACATGTTCAGCACCCGCTTCTTTCATTACATGACCGCGCGTCTCCCGAATGATCAAAAGACTTATACCAAATCCTAAGACCGCCACGAACGCGCCATACACAAACGGGGCTTGTAAAAGTCCATAGCGTGCCGCAATCATTCCCGTGAGCACGGTCGAAATCGCAACGCCAATATACCCAGTCGCTTCGTTGATACCCATCGCCAGTCCACGTTGTTTCGGTCCTGCAAGATCAAGTTGTTGCGTGACTGTCATCGTCCAGGCAAAGGCTTGTTCGCGCCAAGAAAAAAGTTGGCGACAACCACTGCCGTCCAGCTGTGAACAAACAGGAGCAGCAAAAGCATGGGAACCGCTAGCAGCCAGCCAACAATCAAAATAGGTCTGCGGCCAAATTTGTCAGAGACCTGACCCGCCACTAAATTGAGTACAGCTTTCGTTGCGCCAAAGGCAATGATAAAGGCAAAGAGGAGCGTTAAAGAAGAGAGATGGTACACATTTTTACCGAGTAGCGGAACGACGGTTCTTTCCAGTCCAACGGTCATCCCGACCAAAACCGTCATGAATACAAGCCACAAAAACTGCTGCAGATTCGGTTTAATACCCAATTCGTGTTGCTGCGGATTCAAGAGCATCACCTATTTTTATTCACAATAAACCATTGTATCCGCATATACGGATTTATTTATACATACTAATTCTACAGCTATCTTGTTGTCAACAATCTAATTTCATGCTGAACGATCGCACCCAGCCTCATCATCCAGATATTCGAGATGGCCACACCAATGTAGGAATACCAAAAAGTCGCGCGAATCGTCGTCTCTGCTGGAAGATACCGTGAGTAATCAGCCACGTAAGGTGCATACCCCTTCAAGCTTTGGGGATTTCATGAGGGGAAATGTCCATCCCGTTGACATAATACATAATAATATTCAAGACAATGCAGGCGGTGCCTGGTTGCTACAATCTGCGACCTCAGGCACCTGTTTATTTGTGAAAATTCTTTAACTTCCGGCATGCTCACTCTTACTTAAACCCTGATAGGTTTCCCGAAGTTCTCGCTTGAGGATCTTGCCACTCGGATTTTTCGGCAGTGCTTCAGCCAGAACGATATGCTTTGGAACCTTGAACTTGGACAAATGATCTTTGCAGGCCACGAAGATCGTTTCCATGTCTAGGGACGCGCCAATCTTTGGTACAATAACCGCAGTTACCGCCTCAATCCAGTACGAGTCGGGAACTCCAATGACGGCCACTTCGGACACCCCATCGATGGTATAAAGAAACTCTTCCACTTCTCGACTCGAAACATTGACACCTCCGGTCTTTATCATGTCCTTTTTGCGATCGACGACCGTAATGTACCCTTCTTCATCCATCACTCCAAGATCCCCACTGTGGAACCAACCACCTTGGAACGCCTCCGCGGTTTTCTCCAGATTATGGAGATACCCAAGCATCGCATGACTTGTTCGATGGACGATTTCTCCCATCGTTCCGCGTGGCACCTCTCGCCCGTCTTCATCGACAATTCCAGTCTCCACGTTCAGGGCTGGTTTCCCGGCAGACCCAATCTTTCGCATTTGATCTTCAGGCTTTAATACGGTGGCAAGCGGAGCCACTTCCGTCTGTCCATAAAAATTCCAGAACTTTGCCTGCGGCAAGCGGATGGACAACTCTTTCAAAACCTCTCTTGGCATAATGGCTGCACCGTAATAGCATTTTTCCAGGGAGGACAAATCGCGTTTCGCAAAATCAGGGTGACGCAACAAGGCAATCCAAACCGTTGGTGGGCAAAATAACTGAGTCACTTTCTCCTGCTCTATCGTTTCCAGTATGACGTCGGGTGCTGCTCCAGGAAGAATTACGCCGGTCGATCCGATATAAATCCCTGGCCCCAGAAAACCGTGTAACTGTGCACTGTGATACAACGGCAATGCATGAATGGCAACATCACGTGCCTCCATCCCTCCATCAATGAGCGTACTTACGTATTCACTCACCAAGTTGGCGTGCGTCAACATAACTCCTTTGGGTTTCGATTCTGTTCCGCTTGTGTAAAGAATGTGTGCAACATCTTCATCTGACACATTCGATTCAAACAAATCAGTTGGCATCCGCTCACGGCATGCACCCAAGGGGTGCCAATGGGCCAATTTGGAAGGTGCAAATTGCGTATCCATCAAGTAACGATTGGAAATGGAAATATTTGATCGTTTACTGGCTTGATCGAGAAATTCAGCAAACTCAATTGAAGCCAGGAAAACCTGAACATTCGAGTGTTGAAGAATATAGGCCAGATCGGTCACCGTGAGCATGTAGTTCATGGGAACCATGACCGCACCAAGCCGCGCTAAAGCGAAGTTGACTACAGCAAAATCCATACTATTGCGGGATAGCACGGCTGTCACGGTTCCGTACCCCACCCCACCCTCAGACAACGCCCATGCAGTCTGGTTTACCCTGTCGTCAAACTCTACATAAGACAGTCTTTCGTCCTTATACACCAAGGCCAGGCGATCAGGCGCCCTCATTCGACTACGGTGAAGCAAATCTGATAGGGTGTTGCGGCGAGCCCTGCGAACAGATGCGGTTACGTCATTCGTTAAACTCACGACGTGCACCTTCCCCGGTTTTATTTTCACCACGATCCGATAGACTATTCCTTCTATTACGTCAATTATAATCGGTATTTGCATAAATCGACTACGACTTTATGTATTTCATTTTCAAGCTCAATGATTCAAGAGTTGAGTCCGTATAATTGGTGTAAATTCAGCGGACGCACTGGGTTACATAATATGGAAAGTACCATCTCGTCCTTCTTTGGTAGAATGAGTTTGCTGAGAAAACATTCAACAGGAGGAATACGGGGACAAAGCAGCAATTCATCTCCCACCTATAGAGGATAAGAGACTTCTTGCCTCATCAGGATAAATTGACAGGCTCCATTTGCACGAAGCCTGTCTGATCTATACTTTCAAACTTCAGATCCATCAATGCCTAGAATGGCTATTTTTTACTGTCGAAGGATGAGTTAAGGCACCTTGGTTAACACCGGATGCTGAAGATCCAGAAACTTTATTCCCGAATGTCGAGGAGGCATTTTTGCTCGACGCAGGAGATACTCCTTGTCCTACGACCCCATTGATTAAGTTTTGTATTACCGTATTGGCCACACCAGAACTATAAACGGTCTCCGTAACCGACTTTTGAAGCCCTTGAGCCACATTTTGAAGCGTGGAACTCCCTTGACTCGAAGAAACAACCGAGGATAGTGTATTTAGAATTTGCTGTTGCTCACCAGCAGGAATTTTCTTCAGGTTTTTAAAAATGCTTTTTAGATTATTTACTTGCTGAGAGAGTTGTTGGTTTTGTGTCGCCAATTCCGCATTGCTCTTTGTCGTAGAATCCATGACAAATGATGAGCCCGTCCAATGATTTACAAGACCCTCTTTTTTCAGGACTTGCTGAACCGCGTACAATTCAGCATAGGTTGTACCATCATAAACGAGGCCGGTTCCTTTGATGCCATCATAACTCACCGTTTCCTTTTGTGCTTGCACAGCATTTGTTGCCGCAAAGACAAAACTGCCGGCTAACATCGAACCAACGACGGTTCCTACGACCGTACCAAGAAGAAGCGATTTCTTTTCCATGAGTGATCTCCCCTTTTACCAAACAAAAAAACGAGCTTACAGAAGCTCGCTAATCGCCAACATCACACTATGTTTGGCAACTGGCTGGCATAGCACTTTACGCTTTAGCCCCTGTAGTTTTGCGCCCCGAACTTTCGTTTGGTTTGCCTTTTTCATTTTAATCCTAGTCTAGCATACCAAATTGCGGTAAACCACTTTTTTTCAGCCATCCATCCAGCCCAATTTCTTTCTTTTTTGTGTCCCCCACTTTATCGTAGCTCCACTGTGTGCACTTTGATCTTTGCATATAGACAGACATTGAACATCCCCATGCTAAAGCATGCGGCTTTACGACACATTTGGCAAGAAAAGGCTGCCGAGATTTTCTCGACAGCCTGAGAACTCAGACAAACTCTACCGAAACCTGGTTTGTACTCAATCTTTACGATGCGCACAAACGAAATGGTTGTTACTGAAGATGGTGACTGAGCAGTGAGATGATGGTGGTAAACAAGTTACTCATTTGCGCTCTAAGGCGAGAGAGCGAATTGGAAATCTCTGCAAGCGTTTGACTGATCACATCCAGGTGCGCCTGCTGTTGTGACAATATTGCGCCGTTTTGGGTCACTGCCGATTGAACATGAGACAAAGCGCCGCTGACGCTGGTCATCCATATGGCCACGATCGTCATCACACAGACGACCAGGGCAGAAATCAACCAAAAAGTGGTATGACGTTTGCGAACCGCGTGCGTGCCGCGCACGATGATAATCGGTGATGATGGTGGTGACAACTTCCCGCGAGATACCTTTTGCGTAGACACGGGGTCTTTTTCTGTCTTTTGAGTTGATTGGAACATGGACTCATCCATTTTTCCTTTCCCTCCTCCAGAAGACATAGTTAAAGAATTCGATGGTGTCGATCATTTTATGTCCGTCGAAAGGCAAATGAGTGCGTCACACCCTGCCAACTCACGTCGTGCCCGACGACTGCGGACAGGTCAACCGCCGTAAATGCTGTCAAGGGTCACACAATAGGGGAATGTTACTTTGCAAGTTTTACAGCCAACTGTGCACCCACATGCGCATTGTTCTTTACCAACGCCACATTGGTCTCCAGGCTTTTGCCATCGGTCAGTTCTTTAATTTTATCAAGAAGAAAAGGGGTTACGTCCTTGCCTTTGATGTTTAGCCGATGCGCTTCGCTCAGCGCTTTTGTAATGACTTCCTCAATTTCCTTCGCATCCATTGCGGATTCCTCAGGAACAGGATTCGCAATGACAGCCCCGCCATGGAGTCCGAGTTCCCACTTCGTGTGCAGGAACAAAGCTAATTCCTCTGGACTGCCAAGCGAAAAGTTTGTCTGGAATCCGCTTGTGCGGCTGTAGAATGCCGGAAACTCAGTGGTCTTGTAGCCAACGACCGGAATGCCATGTGTCTCAAGGTACTCAAGTGTCAACCCAATGTCGAGGATGGACTTTGCCCCTGCACAAACGACGGCAACATTGGTCTGCGCGAGTTCGGTCAAGTCTGCAGAAATGTCCATCGTTTGTTCGGCGCCGCGATGGACACCGCCAATTCCTCCCGTGACGAATACGTTGATCCCCGCGAGCTTTGCGCATATCATCGTTGCAGCAACCGTTGTCGCGCCACTCTGTCCTTGCGCGAGAACAAAAGCCAAATCACGGCGACTGACTTTTGCGATACTGTCCCGATTCTCGGGAGATCCGAGCCATTCTAGATTCTCATCGGAGAGTCCGATATGGATTTTCCCATTCAAAATTGCAATCGTCGCTGGAACCGCATTGTGACTTCGGATAATAGCCTCGACTTCCTTTGCCGTTTGTACATTCGTAGGATAAGGCATGCCATGTGAAATAATGGTCGACTCCAGTGCGACGATTGGCTTTTTAGTTCTCTTTGCCTCTTTTACTTCATCAGAAAAATGCAACCATTGGATCAACGATTGATTCATATCTTCCATCTCTCCTAGATGATCTATAGAATTTTTGTCAACCAGGCGCGCGCCTCATGTGGTTTGATTTCTGTAGACACGGTTTCTTTTGTCACCAAGGTTAGGCCTGTCAGTCGAGTGGCAAATTGACATGCCTGTTTGGTCTTCGCATCGCTCGCCATCGCAAAGCAAAAGCCAGCCACAAATGCATCCCCTGCACCTGTCACATCGACAACCTCGATGCTCTCTGCCGGCAGTGTGCCAAAGATATTTGCCTCGTCTAGCCACGCCACACCATCCTTACCCATGGTTGCGACAACGGTCCGGCAACCCCGCTCTTTCAGTGCGGCACATGCGGCGTAAATGCTTTCCTCTTTATCAATTGGAATACCCGAAATTGCCGCCAATTCATCACGATTGGCAATCAACGTATGAATTCCGCCAAGGTTCCTCGGCAAGCGCTTGGCTTTAGGGCTTGACACCGGAGCAACAATGAGTAAAGCGCCTTTCTTTGTCGACTCCGCAATGACATAGGCAAGCGCCTCTGTCGGCAAGTTCGTGTCGACGATGACCATCGCAGCTTGTTGCAGCACCCGCAATCTCGGTGCCAACTGCTCGACGGTAAAGTCGTCGTAAATGCCCATGTCAGCGAGCGCAACCGTCATACTCCCATCGACGTCGAGCACCGCGGTATACGTGCCCGTGCGGTGTGCTGTCGACCTGATCACTTGGCTAACATCCGTGCCAAGGCCCGCAAGGTAAGAGAGTAACCTATCGGCTTCTTTATCGAGGCCAACCATGGTGACAAGCGACGTGGGCAACCCGAGGCGCGTCAAATTTTCGGCAATATTTCTAGCAACACCGCCATAGGACTCAACAACAAAAGAAGGGTTCGACGTGCCAAGTTGGATCGGTTCATAGGCTTGAATTTTTCGATCTACATTCGCACCGCCGATGCACAAAATATGTCCTCGCTGTGGCAACACGTAGGCCCTGCCGAGAATCTCTCCCTCTTTGATAAGCGCAGAGATATAAGCCGCTACCGCAGGTCTTGATAGGTGCAGGCGGTCAGCCAAATCTTGTTGGGAGATAAACGGGTTTTCACGAATCCATTGCAGAACTTCCTGTTTCTTGCTCCGCCCCAACTCAGTCACATCGACACCTCGTTTTACACATGTTAATTCATGATAAACAGTTGTTACCACCCCGTCAATTTTAAATGTCATTTGACAGGCTGTTTACCATAAATTCATCGTGCAGAATCGACAACTCAAACGTTGATCCTTTACTAGTGGGCCTTAGGTACTGGCGCGATATCTGAAAGATAATCCTTGCAAACAGGATGAATATTTAGTATTCTGTGACCAATAAATTAAAAAGAAAATCGATTGGGCAACGGCGCCCAACACTCCCATTGTTCTCGGATGATGGCTGTGTTGGGCGCTGTGCGTTGTATGGGAGTCTATTCGCACGCGCAATCGGTCGCGCCGTTCTCATTCGCCTCGATTCTTCAATCATATGAGCGACCACTCAAGGCGACGATGCGGGACTTCGAATCTAACAGAAAGAGGTGAAGAATGTGGCACGTCACTCCGTGGAGCAGTCAAGGCATGACGAGGAAATGCTTCACAAGCTCGGGTACAGGCAAGATCTGGCGCGGGCGATGGGAGGATTTTCGAACTTTGCGATCTCATTTACCATCATCAGCATTTTATCAGGATGCCTCACTTTATTCTCCTTCGGCCTGACCAGCGCTGGTACAACTGCCGCGTCTATCGGGTGGCCCATCGTAGCCCTATGTGTGATGCCCGTGGCCTTATCCATGGCAGAGATCGCATCCGCCTACCCCACGGCTGGCGGCCTCTACTATTGGGCAAGTAAACTTGGCGGTCCGGCGTGGGGCTGGTTTACAGCTTGGTTCAACTTGATTGGCCAAGTGGCAATCACCGCCGGAATCGTCTACGGTCTCTCCATTTTCGTAGATGCGCTTATCAACCAGTTCGTGCCAGGCTTTCCGGCCAGCGGCCATGCTGGTGCCATCGCTACGCTCGTCATCTACGCCATCATTTTGCTCATCGGCGCATTCCTCAACTTCGCAGGTGTCAACGTCGTCTCGACCCTAAACTCCATTAGCGCCTGGTGGCATATGATTGGCGTGGTCATCATCGTTGCGGCCGTACTGTTTTTTGCACCGATCCATCCGCATCCCTGGCACTTCGCTTACACCACGAATCAATCATCGAGCGGATTTCCCAACTGGTATGGATTTCTTATCGGTCTGCTACTCGCCCAATACACATTCACTGGCTATGACGCATCAGCTCACGTGTCCGAGGAGACCGTCGGTGCGGACAAGAACGCACCCCGCGGGATCATCCTGTCGGTTGCCGTGTCTGCCATCGCAGGCTACGTACTCCTGATGGGACTTGTCTTCGCGATACCTGACCTGACCAAAACCATGGATTCTACGAATCCGGTTCTGTACATCCTGACCACACGTCTTGGCGTGTCAATCGGAACCGCGCTCTTTATCATCGCGCTGTGTGCCCAGTTCTTCTGCGGGACCGCATCGATTACCGCAAACTCTCGCATGATCTACGCCTTTGCGCGTGATCGCGGTATGCCCGGCTGGAAGAAGTGGAGCAAGATCAACAAAGAAAAACACGTCCCCACGAACGCCATTTGGCTCGCCGTCGTCTGCGCCTTCATTCTGGCCTTGCCAGCCCTGTTCAGCACCGTGATCTACGCAGCCGTCACTTCAATCGCCACGATTGGGCTCTACGTCGCGTACGTAACGCCGGTGTTTCTTCGCCGGATCCACCCGGAACGTATGCCCCAGGGTTCGTTTCAACTCGGCAAGTGGGGTGTGTTTCTAGGTTGGTGGTCTGTCGCTTGGGTCATCTTCATATGCATCCTCTTCATGCTTCCAACCGTGGGACCGGTGACGCTGTCTAACTTCAACTTTACCCCGGTGGTTCTGCTCATCGTATTTGCCTTCCTCGTGCCTTGGTGGTTCAGTAGCGTGAAAAACTGGTTCCACGGACCGATCCGGGAAATTGACGAGGAACCGTCGGTCACGACGAATCAACTCCAATTGCCGATAGGTGCCCCGTTGAAACTCGATGAATGAGGAGGCAACGTAGAAATGGGATCTATGCAACAGACAACAAGTCCATTGAATCTATCGAATCTCGTCAACCGCAATGCGCATTTTATCGGTGGGGCGTGGGAACCGTCAACAAGCGGAGCGATCGACGTCATCAACCCCGCAAACGGCGAGGTAGTCGGCCGCGTACCGAACGGGGGCGCGGCGCAGGCCGCAAAAGCCATTGAAGCCGCCCATCGGGCACAGCGTGAATGGGCTGCCAGGACACCTGCGCAACGGGCAGTCTTCATGCACGCCTGGGCCGCGCGTATCCGCGACAACGCTGATCACCTCGCACGAATTCTCACAAGTGAGCAAGGCAAACCCCTGTCAGAGTCTCTCGAAGAAGCGGAAGGCGTAGCGATGTTCATCGAGTGGTATGCGGAGGAAGGCAAGCGAGCTTATGGAGAAACCATTCCAGCGCTCGCGCGCAATAAGCGAATTCTTGTTATTCCGCAGCCCGTCGGCGTCACGGCCCTCATCACGCCGTGGAATTACCCAGGAACGATGATCGCGCGCAAAGGGGCGCCGGCGCTCGCCGCAGGCTGCACGGTCGTACTGAAGCCGGCCAGCCAGACGCCACTTACTGCCGTGGCGCTCGTCGCACTTGCACAGGAGGCAGGCTTTCCTGCAGGGGTCATCAACCTGGTAACGGGAAAAGCGAGCGAGATTGGCGAAGAGTTTATGACAAACGCCCAGGTGCGCAAGGTGTCATTCACGGGATCAACCGAAGTCGGCAAGCTGCTCATCCGCGCATCCGCAGAGCAGGTCAAGCGTCTGTCGCTTGAGCTCGGCGGTAATGCACCCTTCATCGTCTTTCCGGACGCCGACCTCGATGCCGCGGTCGCGGCCGCAGTCGGCAACAAGTTTGAAAACTGTGGACAGATGTGCAATGGAATCAATGTGATGTACGTGCACGAGGATATTGCGCAACGCTTCTCAAGGATGGTGGCGCAAAAAGTGGCTAGCCTCAAGGTCGGCAACGGTCTGGAAGAGGGCGTTCAACTCGGACCCGTAATCGACCACCGAGCCGTGGCGTTCGTCGACAAGTTGGTTCAGGAAGCTGTGCAACAGGGCGCCAAAGTAGAAGTCGGCGGCAGTTGTCTGACCGCAACGCCGTACCAGAAAGGATCGTTTTACTCACCCACGGTCTTGACCGGCGTCACGACGGAAATGCGAATCGCGCAGGAAGAAGTATTCGGACCCGTCGCACCCATCGTCACTTTTTCGTCAGAGGAAGAAGTGCTCGCCCTGGCAAATGCCACCCCGTTTGGACTCGCCGCCTACGTATTTACCAAAGATGTCCGACGCGTATTCGAAGTATCCGAGCAGCTTGAATTCGGTATGGTCGGCGTCAACAGTGCCTCGCTTAGTGTACCGCAGGCGCCGTTCGGCGGGATCAAGCAGAGCGGTCAAGGCCGGGAAGGCGGTCACCACGGTCTCGAAGAGTTTATGGAGATTAAGTACATCTCGCTCACACTTTGATCATTCGTGAAGGGGACGCAGCGATGGGAACACAAAACAACAAGAGCACCACAGCACTCGACCATCTCATTGAGCAGATCCGCTCGGGCGCGATTGAAACGGTCATCGTCGCCTTCTGCGACATGCAAGGGAGACTTGTTGGAAAGCGCTTGACCGGGCAGTACACACTCGACCATGTCATTGAGGACGGTGTTCACTTCTGCGTGTACCTGCTCGGAACCGATATGGAGTTGAATACACCGCCTGGTTTTCCGGACATGGGTTGGGAACAGGGATACGGCGACTGGACGGCGCGCCCGGACTGGTCGACGGTACGCACGCTTCCGTGGCATGAAAAAACGGCAATTGTTCTATCAGACGTGACCGATCACGCAGGTAACCTCATCGCAGTCGCTCCTCGCACCGTTTTGCGGCGCCAACTAGAGCGCGCAGCGAATCTCGGCTTCACCGTGAAAATAGCATCCGAACTCGAATTTTATTTGTTGGATGAGTCGTACGACGCGGCACACGCGAAGAACTACCAAAGCCTTGCGCTCGCTGGCACCTATTACGAGGACTATCAGCTTCTGCAGGCATCGCGCAACGAACCATTCTACGCAAAGCTCCGTAAGCAGCTCTCTTTGGCCGGGATACCGATTGAAGGTACAAAAGGTGAGGCCGGAGTGGGCCAGCACGAGATCAACGCCTACTATACTGACGCGCTGGAGGCCGCCGATCGACATGTACTACTCAAGCACGGCGCGAAGGAAATGGCGATCCAAAACGGCCGCGCCGTCTCCTTCATGGCGAAACCGGATCATTCGTGGACGGGATCGAGCAGCCATATCCACTTGAGTCTGTGGGATCAAAAGGGCGTCAATGCCTTCTATGATTCATCGTCTGACCTGCACCAGATGGCGGACGTGATGCGTCACTTCCTCGCCGGCCTGATTGTTCATATGCGCGAACTATCCATATTGTTCGCACCCTATGTGAATTCGTACAAACGATTCATGACAGCGAGTTGGGCTCCAACGCACATCGTCTGGGGCGTCGACAACCGCACCTGCGGGCTGCGCGTCGTCGGACACGGCAGCGGCAAGCGCATCGAGAACCGCTTCCCGGGCGCAGACACGAACCCGTATCTCGCGACCGCTGCGATGCTGGCCGCCGGGCTCGACGGAATTGAAAACCGATTCGTGTTGCCTCCGGAGTGGGTCGGCAACGGGTATGTGGCGCGAGATGTCCGTGCCGAGTCTCTGCCGACCTCGCTGTACGAAGCCATCCGGGCGTTCGAAGAAAGCGAGTTTGCAAAGAATGCTTTCGGCGAGAATGTTTATCAACACTATCTAAATGCCGCACGCGTAGAACAACGTGCTTACGACCAGGTCGTCACGAACTGGGAGAAGCGGCGCTACTTTGAGCGGGTTTAGTATGCAGCAGAGAAAACATGGATGCGCTACGCCGGATCTGAATGAAGCTCTTACAACCAGCAGGCACTCTGAATAGGAAGATCCCCTAACCAGGATAAGGAGGCAGACGAACATGCGATTGAAAGATAAGGTATGTGTGATCACCGGTGCAGGTGGAGGCATGGGTCTCAAAGCCGCAGAGCGATTCGCCGAGGAAGGGGGCCGGATCGCAATCTTCGAGATAAGCGAGGCGATCGGTCAGAAGGCAGAAGAGTCTATCCGCGCGCGGGGCGGCGATGCAAAGTTTTTCGCGTGTGACGTGTCAAATGAGGAGAGTGTAAAAACCGCAGTCGCCGCTACGGTCAAGACATTTGGGCGACTGGACGTGCTTTATAACAATGCCGGAATCATGCCAGAAGCGGACCACTCCGTCCTCGACACAAGCGTCGAGATGTGGGACAAGGTCATGACGGTCAACGTACGCAGTATCTTCCTGACCTGCAAGTACGTCATTCCGCACATGTTGGAGGAAAAGTCAGGATCCATCATCAACATCGCGTCTTTCGTCGCGATGGTCGGTTGCAGCGTGCCGCAAGACGCATACACGGCGTCAAAAGGCGCTGTGATTTCGCTGACCAAGTCACTCGCTATCCAATTCCGACCGCAGGGTGTGCGTTCAAACGCAATCTGCCCTGGCCCTATCGAGACACCACTCATGACGGAATGGCTACTAAAGGACGATGAGGCAAAGCGAATCCGTCTGAACCGCCAACCGAGCGGACGCTTTGGCCGACCGGAAGATATCGTGAACTGCGCGCTTTACCTCGCATCGGACGAGTCGGATTGGACAAACGGCGCGGTCATCGTCGTCGACGGCGGCATCACGAGCAACTATTTCTAGCAAAACCGCAATGTAACGCCACTAAATTAAATTCTAGGCCAATGAGACTGCTCTAACAGGAATTTGTCGGATCCAGCGAATCTTCGATTGATGTATTCGAAATTAACAGTAAAATTAAATAAAAAGTCGAGAAACTTTCTACTACTGAGGAGGATCGAGATATGAACCCTAAAGCCCGCATCATCCTGGTGGATGATGAATCGATCGTTCGCATGGATATTCGTGAAATGCTAATGCTCGAGGGCTACAACGTTGTTGCAGAGGCGTCGAACGGCGAAACTGCCCTTGAGCAGACGCTGCGCCACCAGCCAGATCTCATTGTGATGGACATTAAGATGCCAAAAATGGACGGTATTACCGCTAGCCGAATCATCTATCAAACGTGGCGCATCCCCATCCTCTTGCTTACAGCATACAACCAGTCGCAGTTTATTGATGGTGCGAAAGAGGCCGGGATTATCGGATACTTGGTCAAGCCCATCACAGAGTCGGACCTCGCACCAGCGATTGAAATAGCCCTTGCCCAAGCTGCGCGCCTAAGGCGGCTCATTGATGAGAAGACGGCACTTCAGGAGCGATTGAAGGAGCGTAAGCTGATCGAGCGGGCGAAAGGTGTGCTGATGAATCGCAGCGGGAGCACAGAGGATGAAGCCTACCAATGCATGCGCTCTCAAGCGATGAATCGACAGACATCACTTGCAGTGGTTGCAAAAAAAATTCTCGCCGGACACGAGCGGGATGCGCGACTTGCATCATCCGAGCCGATGGCGACAAGGTCAGTCCCTGCGAGCCGGATACCTTCAGGACTCGACACTTTCATCAATGCCATCTTGGAAGGTGATCTCCATGGAGAGCGCTGACACCTGCCCCACGACCAGCCTCATCACGTCCGTGTGCAGGACAAAATCTGACCTGAATGAGTCCGAGATCGAGGAAATCATCCGCGTCGCCGGCCATCTGCAAATGATGGCTGATCTCAATGGATCCGACGTGTTTATCGACTGTCTCTGGAGAGGGCGTGAAGACCAAGCTGTCGTCGTCGCTCAGGCTAAACCGTCAACCGGAAAAAGCCTCTACTCCGAGTTCATTGTCGGGCAACGCATCCTGCGTGACAACGAGCCCGGCGCTTTTATGCTTTCCAGACTGGCAAGTATGTGACTGGCACCCGCGCCATTACGAACGAGAACGTCACGATCCAGCAGAAGATCCTGCCGATTCATGGACCAGGCCAGGGGTCCAGAGCGACAGGCGCACTCGGAACAAGTGTCAACGTCACATCCGACACACATGATGGTGACACCTCGACTACACCTGCCATAGACTCTTGCAGTCGCGTCATCGGTGTCGTAATCCTTGAACAGGACATCTCTACGCAGGTCATTCAAGAGCAAGCGGCACGCTTGTTCCAACAGACAGCGGAGGACCTCGGCGAAACCCTGTGGGAGGTCGCCGTTGCTGAGATCAATCTGCCAAGCCTTATCCATGAAGGCGTCATTCTGTGCAACTCGGAGCATTTATTTACTTACATCAACCCTACAGCACGCCAATGGTTCGAAAAATTACGGCAGCCACGGCCGGAGATGGGCTCGCCGCTCGCATCCGTGTTTTCCGGAGTGCTACAACATGTGCTTCAGGACGCGCACGACCGTGGCGTAGAGGCGCGCGAGTTTACCTTTGGCGACAACACCGTGCTCGTGAAGGCCATTTCTATTCAACGAAAAGGAACGTTTAAAGGCGGTCTGATTCTCCTCTCGGACATTACGGAACTGCGCGACAAGGAGCGCCAGCTATCCATCAAGTCGGCGGTTATAAAGGAGATTCACCATCGCGTTAAAAACAACCTTCAGACGATCTCAAGCCTGCTGCGGTTGCAGATGCGCAGGACGGAATCAGAGGAGATCCGTACCGCGTTCTATGACAGCATCCACCGCATCAAAACCATCGCGCTGGTGCATCAGACGCTTTCGCAAAACGGGATTGAATTTGTTGAACTCCGCCAGTTGATAGAATCCATCGCGTCGATGTTGATCCAAGCTGCTGGCCATCCTGACCGAACCGTGTCATATCATGTAGAGGCAGACGAAATTTCGCTGCCGTCAGAAAAGGCGACACCAGTGGCATTAATTCTAAACGAACTCATTCAAAACTGTCTCGATCACGCCTTTGAACACCAAACAGCTTGCCGAATCACGGTGTCCGTGGTGTATGATGATGGCGAACTCCGAATGGTCGTTCAAGACAACGGACAGGGCTTTGATCTGCGCAAGAGCGGCGAAACGTTAGGAATCCGCATCGTTGAGACCCTGGTAACCGAAGATTTAAATGGCCGTATCGAGTACGCGAATTGCGATGGCATGCGCGTTACCGTGCGTCTCCCCATTCGTTGGACAACGCCTGGATTTTCCACCTGAACGTCGTTCATGAATTTCACTCATTGCAACCCATCACGCGCCATCACGCGCCATCCGCTCATCAGATGTATCGCACGCTACCTATTTTCTTTCATGTGTCATCAAGAGCTGATGTATTTGCTAATAACACTTTGAGGATCGTAAAATATACCTTGACATTTCTGGTACATCCCAAAAATCGACGAAAAGCATCGAACGGCCTATCTCCTAGCAATGTGGGTGTGAACCATTTATGACTCTTCGAATCGGTGAGGCCTCCGGCGTATTGCCGTGCTGTTCCGCGCACGAAATTAGCATGGCCACAAATAGAGTATCAAGACAAGCATCTCCAAAGCCTTCTCCCTGTGTAGTCCAGTTGATTTACACAGTTCAAACGTGGAGAACCCCTATATTAAGTGATAAAATAAATGATAGCGAGTAGGGTATGTAAAGTTCTAAAGAGGACATGCGTAAACCTAGTCGGTTCCGTTCATCTGTCGATTTTTGATCATTGTTGGCTACTTTATCACGACATTGAGAGGAGAATCCATGCCGTGCCAGAACGTTACTTCTTCCGGTTTACGGATCATCTGCTGGAACTTGACGCTCTGGAGATGGACACCTCTCTTCGTCACGTTTTACGCGATGTTCCAAACCATGGCTCCATCCTCGTAGACCTTCAGTGGAACGCTGTGTTCACGCCGAAAACAAAAGCAGTAAGGCGTAAGACGGCGGACGCCGAGCCGTTGATTTGCACGGTCGATCAGGATGCCGGAATCATACAAGGCGATGGTTTAGGCGAAGCTTTGAAACAGATTTGCATCGCAGTTGATGAAGGTTTCAACGTGTTCGAAGAGTGGCTCATCGAACACGTTGACGGTAAGGCGAATCATTCTGCCCGTCCGCCTCAGTTTCGTCTATATCCTCCTCAATGGTTACTTATGAACGCCCCACCCTTTACGAATCTGGGAACAGGTGAAGGACCCTCTGAGAATATAGATGGGCACGCTTCTGCACATGGGCAAAAGGCACCGAAAGACCGATATGAAATGAACGAACGAGATCATGGATCCATTGTAATCCATCATGACGAAGCACTGCTGATGCTCCAGAAACTTGCCGCTCTTCCATCGGTCCCGAACCGTGAGGTGGATCTGCACCGTCAAGCCGTTCACTTATCATTGAGAAGCGGTTTCGATGAACTGTTGTCTCTACAAATGCTGCGTGACATCACACCTTTCCCCCACCAGGTGCGTACCGTAGAACGAGTCCTTCGCCGCATGCGCGGGCGGGCATTGCTTTGTGACGAGGTAGGACTTGGCAAGACCATCGAGGCCGGGATTGTTCTCACGGAGTATATGCTCCGCGGTTTGGTCAAACGCGCCCTTATCCTGACTCCTCCGTCGCTCGTCGATCAATGGAAAGAAGAAGTGACGCGCAAGCTCGGTCTCGACTTTGTCTGTTACGACGACGTGAGGTTTCGAGCCGCCGAAAATCCCTGGAACGCCTTTGAGCATATCATCGCTTCCATCGATACTGCAAAGCGGGAACCACATAGAAATGAAATTTTGGACACCGAGTTTGACATCGTCATCGTCGATGAAGCCCATCACCTTAAAAATAAATCCACCTTGGCCTGGAAGTTCGTCAACCAGTTGAAGAAGAAGTACATTCTGCTTTTGACGGCGACCCCGATTGAAAATGACATGAGTGAACTATTCAACCTCATCACGCTGTTAAGACCGGGACAGTTGTTGACGGAGGCTGAATACAAGCGAAAGTACGTGGATAAGAAGGATCCGCTGCAACCCAAAAACGTCGCAGAACTAAAGCAACTGGTGCAAAACGTGATGATCCGAAATCGGCGCAGCACCACAGGTGTTATCCAGTCCACACGAACTGCAGATACCCTTGTCATTCCTCCACTTTCCGAGGAACGACGCTTCTACGAAGCACTCTCGCGTTTCGTAAAGTCACAGTTGCAATCTGACACTGCAGTACCGTTAAGACGCGCGACATCACGGTATATGGAATTATCAACCCCTGCGTCATCCCAACAGCGTAAGTTCCACCCGTTCGTATTAAAGAACCTCTTGAGACAAGCGGGATCAAGCATTGCATGTACCCTGCCAACACTGGCAAAGTGGGTTCCTGCAGACCGCAACAATGAAGTGCTTAGGAGCGAACTGTGGATGAGTGAGTCATACCCTGCGGGAACCCTCCCAGGAGTCAATGTGGACACCATTCAGGAACTCATCGAGCTAGGAAAAGCCGTCCGCGATACCGGGAAACTGGCAGCTCTATTGAAACTTCTGCAAAACACATCGGATCAAACAGTCGTTTTCACAGGGTTTGTCGAGACTCAAAGTGTGATTGCTGAGTTTCTCCAGCGCGAGGGTATTGATGTGGTGAATTTCCACGGTGGCATGTCACGAGCGCAGAAGGAACAGGCTATCAACGATTTTCGCGATGGCACGAAGGTTCTGATCAGCACCGAGTCAGGCGGAGAGGGTCGCAATCTGCAGTTCTGTCACCGTATGGTCAACTTCGATATCCCTTGGAATCCGATGAAAATTGAGCAGCGGATCGGCCGCATACATCGGATCGGCCAGGAACACGAAGTTAACATCTATAACCTCGCCTCCCAGGGAACGATGGAAGAGCACATCTTGCGCATCCTTGACGCCAAGGTGAACCTGTTCCAACTCGTGGTGGGTGAACTTGACATGATCTTGGGATCGCTTGACGAAAAGCGCGAGTTTGATGAAATCTTGATGGATATCTGGGTTCGCGCGAAAGACGAGTCGGAACTGGCTCGCGAGGTCGATGCCTTCGGTGAAGAACTGCTGGCCGCCAAGACGCATTATCAGAAGGTTCGCGATGTCGACGACAGACTGTTATCGGAGTTGATCATGAGTGAGTAAAGTCATGAGTGCGGTTGCGAAGGGATCGACATCAGGAGATTCATCATCCGACGGTGGATGGTCTGTACAGACCTTTGTGCTCGAGACGCTCAACATGATGGGGGCCGTCGTGGAATTGATTGATTGGGGTATTTACAACGTCTTGCTCCCTCAGGAAGAGATGAAGCGCATCACGTTTTATCCAGAGATCGCCCAAGAACGCGACGATTGCGAACTGGTTACGTTCGGAACTCCGTTTCTGGAATCGATGCTAGAAGCTGCGAAGAACTGCGGCAAGTTACAGGTTCGACGGATGGAGATGAGAAGCGAGAGGCCACAAAATACAGATGCCAAGCTGGTCAATCTGGTTCACTTTGTCAAGTGCAAACCGCCAAAAACCAATCGTTCTTGGTTGGAAGAGAACCTCCTCTTACTCTGCCGATTTATCGTAACCTACCAGACGGATGAAGTGGAAGAAGACGTGGCCGCTGCACTGGTCGATCTCCATACCTTGGCGGACATTACACACCTTGTACCTGTCCTCGATAACCACTGGTTCACAGTGGGATCTGAAGAAGTCACTACAGTTGGCCAAATTATGACGAGCCGTGAAAACCGCGAGGATGACATTGGGATACCTCATCCCGTCCCGTCCCCGTTTGCACTGGAAGCTGGCTTTACTAGAGCGTCTGAGATCATACGACCGAAAATAGAAAAGCGCATCACATGGATTCAGGCGCAGAATCGCTTACAACTGGAGGACGAGCTTGCTAAGAGTCGCCACTACTATGCCACGACACTGAGCAAATTAATGGGACAGCTGCAATCGACAGTGGATGTCACAAGGAAGCAGCGCATCAAGGAGAAGATCGAAGCGACCCAACGTGATCGCGATCTACGCATGGAGGATATTTCACGAGCCTACAATGTCACGGCCGATGCGCGGCTTGATTCCGCGATTCTCTATCGAGTCCCTGTGGCATCTGTGGAGGCGCACGTCCAGAAGCGGACTGATGTGTTTCCATACGTGTTCCGCTATTACCCATGGGCGTCCGCGTGGAGCCCAGTCACCTGTCCCATCTGCCACAAGCTCGCGTCTAGCTTGAAGCGCGGTGCAGCTTACTGGCATTGCGGTTGCGAGGACTAGTATAACGTTTCATAAATAAAGATATTATCTCAAGTTTCGCACCCGGTTTGAGCCAATGAACCCTTGCTACAACAGGGTTTTCAGGCATTGGAAAAGTCAAAACACCCTCTTTTTCTGGTAGACTGGAGTTGTCCAGACAACAATCTACAGAGAAGAGGATGTTTGCCATAATGGTACGTGAACCTCAGCACCAAGATCAACTCCAATCTATGGTTTTTGCCTTCTTCAAGCAATCTAAAATAGCAAAGCTCCTGAAGCAGTCGAATATCACAAAGCAGGCGGGTATCGCTGTGCTGGATGTATTCCGCGTCATTTTCAGCCTCGTATTCACTCAGCGAAGCCTGAACCGTTGGCTAAAGCAGTCTGGGAATGATGCATTTGGAAAAGACACGGTGTATCGTTTCCTGAATTCCCCTCGACACAACTGGCGGCGGTTTTTGCTATTGCTGAGCGCGGCTGTCATACAGCAACTATCTCAACTCACTTCAGATGACAGGGCAGACGTGTTCATTGTCGACGACTCGCTGTTCAGTCGCAGTCGGAGCAAGAAAGTTGAATTACTCGCCAGGGTCTACGACCATGTGTCTCACACATTTGTTCGTGGCTTCCGAATGCTGACACTTGGCTGGTCGGACGGAAACTCCTTCGTGCCGCTTGCTTTTTCATTGCTCAGTTCTGAGAATGAGCGCAATCGCCTTTGTGGTGTGGAAGATTCCATCGACAAAAGGACTTGCGGTTATAAGCGTCGAAAGGAGAGCATGCAAAAGGCAACAGACGCTCTGTTTGAATTGCTGACTCAGGCACAAGCGATGGGCGTTACCGCAAAATACCTGCTATTCGACAGCTGGTTTGCGTATTCGGCAGTCATTCTCAAGGCATTGGAGCATTCGATGCATGTGGTGTGCATGCTCAAAGCGGTGCCCAAAGTTCGGTACGAATACGAAAGACGTCGCTTGACGCTCAAAGAGCTTTACTCTGCTTTGAGAAAGCGCCGTGGACGCGCGAAGATCCTTGCCTCCGTGATGGTCGTGATGGGTCAGGATGAGAATGGCGACCCGATTCCTGCCAAGATTGTGTTCGTACGAGACAGGAACCGTTCCCGTCAATGGCTCGCACTGCTTTCTACGGATACAAGCGTGTCAGACGACGAAGTAATTCGCATCTACGGCAAGCGATGGGACATTGAGTGTTTCTTCAAAGTCAGCAAATCCAATCTGCGATTGGCAAAGGAACTTCAGGGACGTACGTACGACCAGATGTTTGCCCATACCACCATCGTTTTCACGCGATACATCATGCTGGCGACAGCGGCTCGAGACGAACAAGACCCAAGGACGATAGGAGCACTCTTTTTCGACTGCTGTGACGAGCTCGATGACATCCGGTTCGCTGACGCCCTGCGTCTACTGATCGAACTGCTGAAGTCCATCATGAAAACGACGGATGTCCAAGATGACAACGTGATCGATATGATTGTCGAACAGTTTATCACCCATTTACCCAGCGCTATCAAGGAAAAACTGGTTGCCTAAGGGTGCGAAACTTGAGTTATGTAAGTAGTAGCCAAAAGAATTCAATACCAACGCAATGGTTGTAAGCATCACTCGAACAATAGATTTTGATTCAGTTGCCGGCTGAATAAATTCGTACACCAATTACACTAAACTTGATATTCCTTTGGGGGCATTGGGAAGAAAAAGCAAAGAGCACAGGGAGGTCCTTATGAGAGTTCACAATCAAATCACCTCAGGTGAGTTGGAGGAGTACAGCATTGGGATACAATCAACGATAAAGAGGCTAAAACGCTCTGTTAGTGAGTTTGACATTTTACAATGGATTACAAACTTTGATGAGAAGGATCGATATTATGCTGTAGCCGCTCACGCTGTTTGACCGCGGATGAGCGGTTTTTTGTCGCCCCGTTTGACGAAGGATTTTGTCAATGATTGTCGTATGCAGATGATTGTTTAGACGACAATCATGTGCGGGGGGTTTACATAGGCATATATAAAAAGAGAGACCTTTAGGTTTTGGCGGCCTGGTCTCTCTTCTCTCCACAAGGTCGTG
>NZ_LPVJ01000003.1 GCF_001516615.1 Ferroacidibacillus organovorans
TCCTCATGTTTTTTTGTGATTTAAACTAATAATATGGAAATGGAATAATATCGTCTGTGATTTGAGTGCTCCACAAACAGAACGCACATTCGATGTTCGTTTGATGTAGCCCCTCACCGTTCTGAAGATCGCTCGATTTTGTCACCGCAATACGGGCATACCCGCCAATCGCTGTGAAGCCGCCGTCCACAAGCGCGACACATCCCCGCTGTCTCTCTTCGCGTCTGCAACCATAGAAAGAGAATCGCAAAAAGAATCACAATGAAAAATAGAAATGCGATCATTCCAAGCATGCTGAAAGCCATCATGGAGCCCATCATCGACCCCATCGGTCTTACGCTCACACCACTCCCTGCCATTACAAGACAAAGCGCGCCTAAAAACACGAGAAGGGTTGCGCCGATCCATGACAATCTCTTCATGTGCGCTCCCCCCTTGTTGTTTCATGGGATCGAAGCGGAATGCCAAGCGTTATGACCGTACCCGCCCCTTCTTCGCTTTGAGCCGACACAAATCCGCCGTGCGCCTCAATTACCTGTTTGACAATCGCCAAGCCAAGACCGCTGCCGCCACGCACGCGCGACCGCGATTTTTCCACGCGATAAAGGCGATTCCAAATGTAAGGAAGCTCTTTGCGCGGAATTCCCATTCCGCTGTCACTCACCTGAAAATAAAGAAAGTCACCCTTTTGCACAACCTCCACGGACACCTTTCCGCCAGGCATTGTATAGCGCACTGCGTTGTCCAGCACATTGATCAGCGCCTGTTCGAGCCGCAGAGGATCCGCCTCCACGAGGGCAACGGTTTGTGGCATGCTAAGCGACACGGTGATCTCTTTGGCAGACGCTCGCGCGCTCACACGATCAACGAGACTCTGCATCCACGCATCAATTTGAAGCGGCTCCCTGCGAATCAGCAGAAGATCACCCTCATCCGCTTGAGCCAGTGTAAAAAGATCCTGGATCAAGCGCTCGACACGTTGCGACTCTTCATAGATAAGCCCTACATAGCGCCGCTCTTCATCTGGCGATTTGGTCAGTCTCTCGTACACCACTTCACTATATCCTTTGATATAGGTAAGCGGCGTGCGCAATTCATGCGCCACATCCGCAAGAAACTGTTTGCGCGTCTTATCCAGATGATCCAGATGCTGCGCCAAGTCATTGATGGCCTGCCCCAGTTGGGACACCTCGTCATTTCCCGCGACAGGAACGCGAACGTGATACTGGCCTCGGCTGATTTCTCTCGTAGCCCTTCTCATTGTGAGCAGTGGTTGCGCCAGACGGTACGAGAGGAAAACGGCTAAGCCAGCAGTCAACATGATCGCTCCAAAGGCCGCCAACACGAGCATCTGCTCCACACGACTCAATGCGGCTTGCCCGAGATCGCGAAATTGTGCCACATGGGCGATCAACTGTTCAAGTGAGAGGTAAAGGGATAAAAGCACCACGAGCATGAGCCCTACGATTGAGGCTCCAATTTTGAAGGCGATTCGCGAGCGGATCACGGGGCAACCTCAAGCCTGTAACCGATGCCCCAGACGGTTGCAAGAACATCGGATGAAACCCCCGCGTCCCGCAACTTTTCGCGCAGGTTCTTAATGTGACTGTCCACCGTGCGCGTGTCTCCTGCGTACTCCTGGCCCCACACCCGATCCAGCAGTTCATCGCGTGGATAGGTTCGACCAGGACGCTTGACAAACCATAGAAGCAAGTCAAACTCTTTGGGGGTAAGCGTCAACCGATTCCCTTTTACAAACACGTTTCGATCCTCGACATCCATCCGCAAATGAATCTCCGGTATTGCAAAAACCACCTCATCACGGGGATGAGTTCGGCGCATCAAACTTTTGACTCGCGCCACCAGTTCGCGAGAGTCAAACGGCTTTATCAGATAATCATCTGCCCCGGCAGTGAGTCCCATCACTCGCGACTCCACCGCTTCGCGTGCCGTCAACATCAAAACAGGCATATCAGGATGGCGCGTGCGGATCGTGCGACAAACCTCCACGCCGTCCATCCCTGGCATCATGACATCAAGGATCACCATGTCAAACACGCCTGAACCCAGTTCCTCAAGACAAGTGAACCCATCCTCCGCTTCAGAGACGGAGAAACCCTCATGCGCCAAGTAGATGCGAACCAATTGCCGCATCGGCGGTTCGTCATCCACGACCAGGATGTGCCGCTTCATCCTCTCCCCTTCTTTCGCTGCAAACATAACCGATCAGTCTTTTAACTCATCGCGCAGCCGGTCGTACTCGTCGCGGCTGATTTCCCCTCTGGCATAGCGTTCTTTAACGATGTGAAGCGCACTGCCCGAATCATGAGACGAATTCCCTCCTGAATAACCGCGCTCCGTTCGCGTGAACATTCTTACTCCAAAAACAACGGCAAAGATCAAGATCCCGAAAAACAGAATCATGACAAATCCCATGACCCCCATCGCGCCCATCATCGACCCAAACCCAATTCCACTATTTCCGTACCACATGGCATAACACTCCTTTTCATTGACAGACAACATATCTACACTTCTTCTTACTACTTAGACCTTACCGCTCAAGTGTGAAGAAAGTTTGTGTATGCAGTTTTAAAGGTGCCTGCTTGTGACGCGCGAATCGATCGAGATGGATCGTCACAATGAACAAAGCGAACACAGGCGCTGAATTTGGATCGGTTCCAATTCCACCCATGACCCCAAAATCTTCCCCCATCCACCAACTGAAAAAGAGCCATACAAATGCAGAAACCAACACCCATGAGTGTACCCTTTGAAACCAGAAGAAGACACCCAAGGTAAACATAAAGACCACAAAAGCGGTATTCCAAAGCCACGGATGATGAAGTGTACTCACCGCCATCGCATGGATCGGATCTGAAAAAAGCCTTGGTTGCGGCATGCTTGCCGCGATCAGAAATGGCGTGCTAAGACCTTGCCCTGTCCAGTACCCTGCCGTTGGTAACGCTTGGGCAAACGCGGCCAAGATCCAAATCCCGCCGATCACACGATTTCCGAATCGGATGACCCGCCCATCTCTCCACACGCTTTCTGGAAGCAGTAAAAAGATCGCGCCACACACATAGAACAGGACGGAGCCAGGCGATCCTGACAGCCACGTTGCGCTGCCCGTCAAGATGCCGCCCATCCCTTCGCCCAAAAACCAAATACCGAGACCCCATACGATGGATACCCACAAACCAATTTTACCCCACACCCGATCCATCGCGAGCAAAAGGCACAGTCCAATACCCACCTGTAGAATCACCGCAAACACATCTGCCCCGATCGGATAGTCCGTCCAAAATTGGATATTCCATCCGAGAATGCGAAGATACCACGGAGGCTGACCAATCACCGTAGGCGCAAGAACATCCTGGACAAAACCGTTATTGGGCATGGCGGGCTGCGCTTGAAGTACACCGTCGATCAACCAAAACGCTCCCAATCCCCACCACAGCACGACACGCGCCTTTGGAGTATGCCCGATGCGGTGGCGGATCAGCATCCAGATTTGCCGAAAAGGATGATGCGTGTCAAACGTGATGTGTTGAGGGGTATCCACTTCCTCATTGAAATAACCTAAAAGCCACCACGCCGCAGACATCAGCAGAATCGTTGCGAGCGTCATGAGGCTCCACTGAAAGAGCATCACGTGAAAGGAGTGAACGACCGCGGGATCAATATAGGGAGTCATGTTCATATGCATACGCCTCGTGAAAAGATAGGTAAACGTCGAGCAGATCTACATTTCAATCGTTCAAATCAATCGTTCAAATGCTCTGTGGTTTTCACTTTGAGCTGATGATTCTCAACCATAAGGTCGGCAATCTGAAGCTGCAGTTCATGCACATCATGAGGGGTATCCTGAGAGGGGATAGCGGTAGGTGATGGATCCTGACGTTTCTTAGAAAAGAACATTTTCCCCATACCAAAAAGCATTAAGACAGGACAAAATAGCGTGAGTAATAAATTCCAACTCATCGTTCTCCCCCATTCAAGCAACTTTTAAACAATGAGTGAATTCTATCCCGAATTTGTGAAGAAAGTATGGAGGAACTTCTCGATCAATGACCACACCCACAGGCATCCTCGACGCCGCGCGCCTCTTGGATGGCTTCAATCCCCTCTTTGACCACGAAATAAACCAATGCCAAGCCAGCCAGGGCATTCAGCCACCACCAGCCGACCAGAGCGGTCAAAACAAGTCCTGCGATCAATGTCCACGCCATGTACGCACAAACAATGCTACATGAGCCGTCGGCGCGAAGGGCTTTGCTGCCGATTTCCGTACCAATTCTTTTCTTTACACGTGACAAGTACGGCATGATCATCCCCGAAGCGATGGCAAGTGCGAGACCCAGCATGCTCTTTTCCGAGCTGGAACGTGTCCACAGGTCAAATCCGGCAGAGACAACGATGTAACCAGCCAGTGCAAGCAAGGCGACTCCGACAACCCATGACGCCTTCTTCTCGGCCTGCTTTACCCGCTCAAGACTTGCACCACTTGACTCCACATAGAGCCGCCAGAGAAGAATTGCACTTGCCACCAGTTCAATGACGCTATCGGCTCCAAACGCCTTAAGTGCCAAGGAATGTGCCAGAATTCCAGCGCGGATGGCCACTACCGCCTCAACAATCATCCAAAGAATGCTGACAATCTCAATGTTGATTCCTTTTTTAACCTGCAACGCTTGCACTGACATCCTTTTCACCTCCTTGACCTTGCCTTACTGAATTCAAAACGAGAGACGCCGCTTGTGACAGTCTGTAGTAGACAAGTTTCCCCTCTTTCCGATAGGATGCGAGCCCTGCGCTTTTAAGCCGCCGGAGGTGATGCGATGCGTTTTGAACGGTCGTATCGAGTAATGCTGCAACCTCACAGACACACAGTTCATCCTCTGCCAGTGCATAGGCCACTTTGAGACGTGTGCCATCTGCAAGGGCTTTGAAAATCAAAGACGGTGAAGCGGTCTCCGGAATGACAGAGCGAAGCCTCTCCACCTTTGACATATCCACACATTCGACTTGACACATGTCACGCTTATTCATCATCATTCTCCTTCATTCAAACATCCATTTGAATGAAGGGTATCACGAATGTGCCACATCCACAATGGGCATACGTTTTAGAACACGCAAAAGCCCACCCGTCTCCAAAGCGACAGGTGGGCGATCGATATCCCCTCTTAAATCAAAGATTTTTAAAGCGCAGGTACCAACGTTTATACTCGTAGCCTTGAGCTTCTTCTTCCTCCTGTGTCTTGATCGCGCCTTGTTGCGCAGGTGGGGCCACGACGACTTCTTGCCCAGGAGTCCAATCCGCAGGTGTCGAGACGCCGTATTGATCCGCCGTTTGCAGCGCATCAATGACACGGATGATCTCTGATATATTGCGTCCCGCATTCATCGGGTAGTAAATCATCGCTCGCATGATCCCTTTGTCATCCATGATGAACACCGAGCGAACCGCCGCCGTGCTGCTTGCACCAGGATGAATCATTCCGTATAAGCTTGATACCTTCATATCCAAATCAGCAATCACCGGAAACGTAACTTTGTGTAAAAAAACCTCTTCAATGTCGCGAATCCATGCCAAATGCGCCTGCACACCGTCTACAGACAGCCCGATCAATTGGACATTGCGCTTTGCAAACTCTTCCGCTTTCGAAGCAAACGATCCGAACTCCGTCGAACACACAGGTGTAAAATCAGCTGGATGGGAAAAGAGAACCACCCACTTCCCGTGAAAATCACTCAATTTTAGTTTCCCTTGCGTCGTGTTCGCTTCAAAATCTGGGGCTAATTCATTCAATCTCGGCAATTGCTGCACTTCTGACATAAATAACATCTCTCCTGTCTTCGTTTGTACATACTTTATCGCCTACCTGTGAAGAATGTATGGAGAAGCCTACTCTATTCCCAAATCTTCGATCGATGCTGACCACAGTAAGGACACACACGCCATTCCGGCTTTAAGCGTTGACTGCAATGTAGACAGCGCACCGATGGAGCGTTCTTTTTATCAAGATTCATTCGCACCAACAAGACCATAACCATCACGACAAATAGTATGAGAATAACGCTAAATAACGCACTGCTCTTAGGATTCGCTCCCATCATTCCGCCCATCATTGGATCGCTTACAAAGATTTCACCGGCGATCACCAAACACAGGAGACCCAATAGGACAAACCCACTGGCAATCATCCAATCCAAACGTCTCACGTTCACTCCCCCCTAAGAAAGATGCATTTCTAAAATTCGAACCGCGCAAACGGACTGGACACGGATGTGCCTTTGTCGTCTCTGCGCGGTTCTTTAGGCTGCGGTTCTTTAGGCTATGGAACAAAAATCAAACGACTTTTAGTGTTCCGTACATACCCTGAATGGCGTGACCGGGCACCGGACATAAATAGTGGTACGTCCCTACGCTCAAATGCAACTGCCCAGATCGCGTGTAATAATGCGCTGTAGTTAGCGACTTGGTTGTTCGTTCAGGCAGCGGCATCAACAGAAAATCACTATTTACACTCATCATGGCCATCCTGCCATACGGCGGTGCGGTTGACGTCACTTCAAATCCGTGCATATATCCCCAGTCCGTATTCACCAAGGTTACTTGAACGTTTGCACTGGAAGGCACGATGATCGTGGGATTCACCAATCCATCGATCTCCCACGTCATATTCGGTTGCCCGTGCGGCGATGCGAGCGCAACCAGGTTAATCGACCCACCGCTGTACGTGATCGTATTGGTCTTTTGATCGATCACGGCTCCCTGCTTTCCCCGCGCAATCTGTTGATTCAGTGTGGCACTACTGTCAAGCGAAGAATAAGCGTTCATCCTTCCGCCCATCCGACTCACGGCGCCACTTCCGCCGCCCATCATGCCATATCCACCGCCCATCCGACTCACGGTGCCACTTCCGCCGCCCATCATGCCGGTATCCACCACCCATCCTGCCCGCGGCGCCACTTCCGCCGCCCATCATGCCGTATCCGCCGCCCAGCGCGCTCGCGGCGCCACTTCCGCCGCTTCTGTCACCCATCACACCCACGGTACCCGTTAATCCATGGCTCGTATGTGTTCCCTGAAAAGTCATGCGGTTTGTTTGCGAAACCGTCGCCGCAAACGCCCCACTGCCAATCATCAACACAGACAAACCAGCGATCACAGGAATGATCCAACCTTTTCTTTTCATCACTGCATTCCTCCCTTTCACAGTCATCATAGAGACCAACTGTGAAGAAAGTATGCAGATCCAATTGAGTTTCCTATGACTCTCACGTATATCTAGCTCCTGAACTGGCCACACTTCCACCTACCAGGGTTTTTTGAATGAAAAGGGGGGTGAGAGCATGAGGCGGGGGGTGATTTTCACATTTGTTGGCGTATGTCTGTTCGGGCTGCTCCATCAATTTTCGTTTCGTCCACTCTTTGCCCTTGCTTCTCTCCCGTCATCTCCTCTGCCTGCGAATGCCATTCGGATTCGCATCATCGCAAATAGCAATACCCCACACGATCAACGTGTTAAACTGGCGATACGCGATCGCGTACTAACCTTTCTGTCTCAACATCTTCCGAAACATCTCACATACAGTCAAACCGCACTAGAAATTCAGCGCGACATATCAAAGATCAATTCGTTGATTCATGACGATCTAAATCATATGGGGATCACTTACAACAGCACAACAACCTTTGGAATGACATGGTTTCCAAGAAAATTCTATGGCAATCACGTCTTCCCAGCTGGTAATTATGAGGCATTGCGCATTGTTCTAGGAAAAGGGCAAGGACATAATTGGTGGTGTGTCATCTTTCCCCAACTGTGCTACGTTGCCATGAATGCCCGCGCGATTCCCCGAACAGGAGCCTTTCCACAAACACCACCATTAGCTGTCACGAGCATCACAGAACCTAATGGAAAGCGAATCCCTGTGCAACTCCGTTTAGCCATTGTCGATTATGGTCAACAATGGCTATCCATCGCAGAACTACAGACCCATCTTCTGTGGGTTCATTTGCAACGTACGCTATAGCTGTTATCCACGATGTAAGATGCCTCTCTGAATCCCTATTGACATTAAAGTTAGATATAAGGTTTATGCTATAAACAAATCCTATGGAGGTGTTCAGAAATGTCCAAACGGCACGTTGAAGTATTTATCGCTGGCTGCCCATTCTGCGATGATACAATCCAACTCGTAAAAAGCTTAGTTTGCGGTGAGTGTGACGTTCAGGTTTATGATCTGCGCCAAGCTGCGCCACAAATGAATGTCGGAATAAGGCAACCCAATACGGCATTCATCGCGTGCCAGCAGTGGTTGTCGACGGAAAGCTGATGGACTGCTGTCAAAACCAACAGCCGGTAACCCGTAAGTCTTTGATCAACGCGGGGATCGGACAACATTAAAACCCTGAATTTTCGTTTCAAAGGGGATGTCCAAACATGAAGAAAGCACTGCACATCGGGGAATTAAGCCGCCAATTCCTCATTCCGACGCAAACGGTGCGCTACTACGAGAAGATCGGGCTGCTTGATCCCCCTCATCGGACGGACGCCAGGTATCGGGTATACTCTGAATACGACGTGGAACGCTTGCGATTCATCTTACAAGCCAAACACTTCGGGCTTTCCCTTGACGAAATCAAGGAGATCATCAAGCTTCGAACCGATGGGATCGTCCCCTGTCAACATGTGCAAAATTTGGTCAAACGCCATTTAGACGATCTAGATGTCCGAATAAAAGAGATGCTGGAATTTAGAGATACGGTGGCTCTCCGGTATCAAATGTTTCAGGAGGTTGAAGCGATGAATTGCAGCGGCACCATCTGCAAATACATCGAAAAAGAGACGTTGACGTAGCCTATGTATTTGTAGGGTTCTATGTGATCAGCCACCGATTGGCGGCTGATCAAATGCGTATAGCTTGTCCCGCGATGATCGGGATGAGGAAATGGGGTTTTACAAGACTGCATTCGAGGGTGGTGAGGGCAGAGGCGTTTATGTCATCAGCAATCTTCCGATTTAGCTGACAGCCGCCTGCAATGTGTTGCCAAACGGGGTTCAATGAATTTTGTACCATGCGGGAAACAGCCTCATTGTGCTGCACGTGTTCCATGAAAAGATACTGTCCACCGGGCTTTAGCACGCGGTAAATTTCGGATAAGACTTGCCGCACATTTGTCACAGAACACAGTACGAGACTGGTTATCACTGTATCGAACTGCCCGTCCCCCACATCCATGTTTTCGGCCGTCGATGGAATCAAGGGGAGAGAATCATAGGTTTGTTTTAAGTAGGTGCGCATGTGTGCATCTGGCTCAAGCAACGTAATTTCGCTCACCTTTGAACCGAGTGTGGAAATGTCTAAACCCGTACCCGCACCTACAATGAGCGTTCTTCCGTAGGCTTTGCTGTTCTGCTTTTCCCTGATTTCCCCAACAGCCTGTTCTACGTACCGCTGCCCCCAAACATAAAAACGTGTAAAGCGCGGGTGATTGACACACACAGAAGAGACCTCCCCTTCAGAAAAACATTCAACGAATTTACCGTGGTGGGTAGTTGACGTTAGGTTACGATCAGACGACCGTACATTCCTGCCGCCGCATGTCCTGGAACCGGGCATAAATAGTGATACGTCCCTGCGGGCAGCGTCAACGTCTCCGTACGGATTGCATACTGTGCGGTTTGGAGGTTTTGCGTCGTGCGCGGCGGCAATGGCATCAAAATAAAGTCATTTTGAATCCCCATCATCACCATGGATGAGTATGGCGGCGGCGTCTCCGTCACTTCAAAGCCGTGCATGTATCCCCAGTCCGTATTGACAAGTTCAATGGTGATGCGCGCATGGGCAGGCACGACAAGAGTTGGATTCACCAACCCATCGACTTCAAACGTCATATTCGGCACACCGTGCGGAGAGGCAAGCGCAACAAGATTCACGTTTTTTCCGCGATAAACGATACGATTTGTCTTTTTGTCGATCCTTGCAGCCTGCTCCCCCGCGCGAATCGTTGTAGCGAGTTTTGCGCTCGATAGCCAGGACGTTCGGCGGGTCACGCCTCCCACGGATGATCCTATCGGCCCCGTTGCTGCATAACCGCCACCCATCATGCCTCCATAGCCTTGCCCACTGTACATTCTGAAGGCAACCATGAAAACGCCCGCCAACACGATAAACCCTGCGAGGGCGATCAACCCCCACAGCCAAATGGATCGTCCCATTTTCACTGCGTGACACCCCGTTTCAATTACAGACGCATGGGCACATCTTCTTGCTGAAGAATGACGAAAAGTTTTTGATACTCTTCGACACTGATTTCACCATTCGCTAAACGTTTCTTTAACGTATCGACCGGAGAATCCGCCTGTTGCTTGATCGGCGCAGATGCCCCTTGAGAGGATTGACGATACCCACGCGAGAAAATCCCTCCACCACAACATCCCATTTCAGATCCCACCTTTCAATTGTTGGCTTCATCCTAGCGCGCAAGTGTGAAGAAAGTGTGTGCACGTCATTCTAAAAATGGTTCGTTTATCATGAGAGAGAAATTGCAAGGATTGGCGGTTTACTTATCCTCATCGCCACAGTACTGCCGGGAGTCTGCGCGATTGAAGGATTCCACCTGAATAAAATGGCTCCGCGCTCCATCTTCACCGTATTCCCACACAAACGCGTGATGCTGCTTGACGGTATGTCCCACGACATGCACAGGACCTTGCACCACACGATAACAAGACTGGAATGGGCAACAGTACCAGTATCCATTTTCCACGATATCGCCTGAGCGCAGCAAATTTTCTACGGTCGCTTCATACTCGCGCTCTTCTTGCGTGAGGCGGTGAGACTCCCAAAATTCGTCAAGATCCCGCTCTGCAATCTGCCATTCTCCACTTCTGCGAATCTCTCGTTTCGCCGACTCAGACGTTATGCGCCAGCGATCCTCCGAGTCTAATTTGCTTTTGACGCTGCTCACGCGCGCCGGATGCGACAAAACGCTCGGATCTTCGAGCCCTTGCGCAACCAGCAAATAGGAAGACAGTGCCGTCCAGTAGGATTCTTCTGCCTCTTCGTGCAGATCAGCCGGAACCTTTTTCCCCTCCGTCAGTCTCCCTACCGTCGAATCCCCTGTCCGTCTTCGCGTTCGCGCCTCTTCTGCTAAAAGAATGGATTCTTTAAATTTGTCACCCTCCAACCTCGCCAACTGGATCTTCGACGACAGTAGAGATTCCAGATCATCCGCCGCGCGCTGCAACCCAATGAAATGCTCCAACGGACAAGTATGGCCAGATTCTACCCGTTTCCCAAGTCGAATCGGCAAACTCACGCGGGCACTCCCCGCAAACGCAGCCTCCTGTCTGGCGGCAACCATGAGATCAGGAATCCTTCCGTACAAAACCTCCGCCTGCTCATGCGTGATGCTCGCCACCGAGCGCTTCTGATCATCCTCCCGCGCATCCTGCAAAAGTGCATCCCCCATCACTTGAAAACAGCGCGCGGCGCGCGCAATGGCTTTTGCATGCGGCTCTGTCGCGTCCAAAAGCTCCATCTCAAGAACGTACACATCTTGCCCGATCCTGTGATAACCTTCCAAGTGCTCATCAGAGCAATATCGTTCGCCCGCCAAAATGGTTCGAATCCGGTTCAAAATGCTCATAGGCTTGCCTCCGCTCCCTTTTCGTGCCACACAACGCAACCGTGAAACTACGTCTCGTTTATCAGACAATCGTCACCTTAGAATCACACCCTAAGCCAATCATGATATAATAAAAATGCATTATTCCCGTACACAAAGTTTGAATCGAATAAAGATCGTTTTGGGAGGTCCTGTTTCCATGAGTGCGATCCGTTTGACTTCAGCCATTATACGTCAAGGTGAATGGTTTGTGGCTCGCTGTCTTGAAGTGGAAGTAACCAGCCAGGGCAAAACCTTAGAAGATGCCCTAAACAATCTACAAGAGGCGTTGGAGCTATACTTCGAAGATCACGACGCACCGACTGGTACAACTCCGATCATTGCGCCTGTTGAAGTCAATGTGCAATGAGTCCACGTTTGCCTGTCGTTTCCGGAAAACAAATGATTGCCTTTTTAACTCACGCCGGATTCTCATCGATCGGTCAAAAAGGCAGCCATCATAAAATGCGCCATCCAGATGGAAAAATCGCGATTATTCCAATGCACAGAGAGCTTGCCCCAGGTACACTGCAATCGATTTTGCGGCAATCCGACATGACCCTCGATGCGCTTCATGAATGGTTAAGGGATTGACGTTGTAACCGTGAAACTACGTCTCGTTTATCAGACAATAAGGTTTTGCAGACATAAAAAACGCGGACGCACAGATTCGCGAGAACCCGCACGCCCACCTCGTTTTTTAAATGCACTTACGCCACATCATAACCCGCATTTTCAATCGCCAGCTTCAAATCCGCAAGCGTCGCCTTGCCTTCTTCATAGGTTACGGTCGCCTGGTTTTTCTCAAGGCTCACGTCCGTCGACGTCACCCCGTCAACCGCCTGCAGCGCCTTCGTGACCGATTTGACACACCCCTGACAGGTCATCCCCTGTACCTCAATCGTTGCCACCGCCATCCCATCACCTCCTTTCAAATGGTCTTTTCATGCATTCACAGACGACCACAAGCGCACGCCCCAACTCACACCGTCGAGCGAAAACGCCGGAGCAGCACGGAGTTACTCACGACACTCACCGAACTGAGCGCCATGGCGGCGCCGGCGATTACCGGACTGATGAACCCGAATGCGGCCAGCGGGACACCGAGTGAATTGTAACCAAACGCCCAGAACAGGTTTTGCCGAATTTTTTTTATGGTCGCCTTCGAGAGACGGATCGCAGTGACTACGCTCAAAAGATCCCCGCGCAAAAGCGCGATGTCCGCCGTCTCTATCGCTACGTCCGTGCCCGATCCGATGGCAAAACCGATCTCTGCAGTGGCAAGCGCCGGGGCGTCGTTGATCCCATCCCCCACCATGCCGACCACGTTTCCTTCTCTTTGCAGCTTTTTGACCATCTCCGCCTTTTGCTCAGGCAGCACCTCCGCAAAAACGCGCTCTTGCAAAATCCCAACCGATTGGGCGATCGCCTGTGCTGTCTTGCGGTTATCCCCCGTCAGCATGTACACCGAAAGCCCGAGCGAAGTCATCTCTGCAATCGCCTGCCGCGACGTCTCTCTGACCCCATCCGCCACTGCGATGATTCCGAGCAGTTCGCGTTCGCGCGCCACCCACATCGCCGTCTTGCCCATCTCCTCAAAGCCTGTCCGCCTGTCTGTCCGCTTTGTCCTCCAGTACAACGCCTTCGCGCTCCATGAAGGCGCGGTTGCCAATCAACACGAGCATGCCCTCCACCATTGCGCGCACGCCATAACCCGGAATGGCCGTTGTATCTTTCGCCTTCGGCAAAATCAGACCCTGCGCTTGCGCATGAGAAACGATCGCCGCGCCCAGCGGATGCTCCGACTCGCGCTCAACAGAGGCTGCCAATGCGAGCAGATCCCGCTCCCACACGCGATCAGACAGTGCAGCCACGTCTGTCACCTCCGGGCGACCGCTCGTAATCGTCCCTGTCTTGTCAAGGATCACCGCCGTCAGTCGATGTGCCTGTTCGAGTGCTTCGCCGCCCTTGATCAGGATGCCATTCTCGGCGCCTTTTCCTGTCCCCACCATGATCGCCGTCGGCGTCGCAAGACCAAGCGAACAGGGGCACGCGATGACCAGAACCGCCACCGCATTGATCAGCGCGTGCGTGAACCCGGCCGCAAAATACCACCCGATAAACGTCACGAGTGATACAACAAGCACAATCGGCACAAAAATCCCCGACACCTTGTCTGCCAGCTGTTGAATCGGCGCCTTCGACCCCTGCGCCTCGTCCACCATGCGAATGATCTGCGCCAGCGCCGTGTCGCGCCCCACCTTGGTCGCCCGCATGTGAAATGCGCCTTCCTTGTTGAGTGTCGCGCCAAACACCGCACTGCCCGCCTCTTTTGCCACAGGCATGCTCTCTCCCGTCAGCATCGATTCATCAATCGACGTCCGCCCCGACAGGATGATCCCGTCCACCGGGAGGCTCTCCCCCGGCCGCACGAGCAGCTCATCCCCTGTCACCACCTGCTCTGTGGGAATGTCCATCTCTTGACCGTCGCGAATCACGCGCGCCGTTTTTGCCTGCAACTTTACGAGCGCCCGCACCGCGCGCGACGTCTGCGCCTTCGCCTTATGCTCAAGCAGTTTGCCCATCAAAATGAGCGTCGTGATCAGCGCCGCCGAGTCAAAGTAGAGACCAGACGGGATGCGCCAGATGACGACTGCCAAACTGAACAAATAGGCGGCCGATGTCCCCAAAGAGACGAGCACATCCATGTTTGGCGCGCCGCCGCGCAGGGCGTGATACGCCCCTTTGTAAAAGCGCCAGCCCACCACAAACTGAACTGGTGTCGCAAGCGCGATTTGCAGCCACACAGGGAGCATAAAAGACGCGTGTGGGATAAATCCGCTGACCATCTGGATCAAGAGGGGCAGCGTCAACACGACGCCCACCCAAAACGCGTCTCGCAAGTTGCGATACGCAATGCGCTGATCCTCGCGCTCCTCGCCCAACGCCTCCGTGACCGGTTCCGCGCCATACCCTGTCTTCTCAATGACACGAATGATCGCGTCTGGCGTCAGTGTCCCAGCAGCATACTCCACAACCGCCTTTTCGCTCGCGAGATTGACGTTCACCCGCACGACACCCGGTGCTTTGTTCAACTGTTTCTCGATACGCGCCGCACACGCCGCGCATGTCATCCCCGTGATGTTCATCTGAATCTGCTCGGAAGGGACGCGCTCCGTTTCAAGAACTGCCTCTGCCATCTGCGATCACCTCTACCCCTTCATACTCGCCCGGATCACGTGCATCAATTCGTCAATCTTCTCATCCCCGCCGCCACCTTGAATGGCGTCCACCACACATCCGCGCGTGTGACTCTCAAGGAGCGCCAACTCGATTTTTGCGAGCGCCGATTTGATCGATGAAAATTGCGTCAAAATGTCTACACAATAGCGATCTTCTTGAATCATCTTTTGTATGCCACGCACCTGACCTTCCACTTTGCGCAACCTGTTCAATAAATCTTCTGCATCCTTTTGGTACCCGTGCATTTCATCACCACCCGACACAGATAGTATACCCCCGCACCCTATTTGTCAAATGCGAAAAATTGTGCTAAGGTTGCCCCACAACAATTCTGTTTTCGAATCATTTCAGGAGGTAAAATCTTGCCTATTTCATGGCTGATTTCTGGTACTGCAGGCATGGTTACCGCTTTTAATCCATGTGGTATTGCACTTCTTCCTTCTTACCTCATGTACTTGCTCTCTGGTCGAATTCATAGGCCAAGGTGGGGATGGATGGACGGCTTGCGTGCCGGAATGCTCATGACCTTAGGGTTTATCCTCATGTTCGGGGTTGCGGGTCTCCTGGTCTCTACCCTAGGTCAGTGGCTTTTTGGCGCAGCACCCATACTGTCGATTCTCTTAGCCATACTCTTGTTTATCATGGCCTTCTATGTTTGGCGTGGCAACCTTTATCTTGGATTCCACACAGGGAAACTAACCACTCGCCTTGAAGGACTCTTTGCGCGAGGTTCCTCCGGTTCTTTTTTTCGCCTTTGGAATCGCATTTGGCATTGCATCCCTGAGCTGTAGTTTACCCGTTTTTGTCAGCGTGGCATCCCAGGGATTCGTTACGGGATTCAGTAACGGGATTATCTCATTTTTAGCTTACAGTATTGGGATGGGGATTGTGATCACCATCCTATCCATACTTGCCACAACAGCTCGGCAAACGGTTGAGGTTTTTATTCAATTCGCGCTTCCTTATATCCAGAAGTTGAGTGCGATCGTAATGATCTTCGCAGGACTTTATTTATTGTGGTACTGGCTGGAAGGCCCTCGCGGTCTGCTTATTACAGGCTTATAAAAGATCGCGAGAGGGTCAAGCGAAAGGAGTTTATCATTTTGAATCGATCCATAAAGCATTTGATTGAAATCACGATTGCATTTGTAACGATTCTTTTTCTTCTCGCCATTACCTTCTTTACTTGGCGGTTTGTATCAAATATCCACCCTATTCCCAAGTCAAATCCGGCTACTCCAAATACGAATAACCCTGCATCCAATCCAAATGTCGATCCTGGAGCGTCACTTGGAAACAAAATGGCCCCCAACTTCACATTGACCAATCAATTTGGAAAATCGATCTCTCTAAAGAATTATAGGGGTAAAATTGTTGTTTTGACATTTATTGATAGCAAATGCACCACAGTATGCCCGCTTACTGCAGTCGTATTAAAAAATCTCATGTATGATCTTGGTCCGTATCGAAAAAATGTACAGTTGGTTGCGGTCAATGCAAACCCGATCGCAACCAAGGTAAAAGACGTCTATGATTGGTCATCTTCGCATGGGATGCTCCATGAGTGGCAGTACCTCACAGGCCCTACCGATTCCTTGCAAAACGTTTGGAAAAATTACTACGTCTCAAGTCAAATCCTTCACGGCAATCTTGTAGAACACATCGCGGCCGTTTTTGTCATCGACGCAAAAGGTCATGAAAAATGGCTGTACCTAAACAGTACAGATCCTCAAGCATCGACGATTTCTGCCCAAGTACAAGAGATCGAAAACCACATTGCTCCCCTCTTGCCTGGACATGTAAGCCCTTCTCAATTCGCGCCCGCACGACAGCTAGAGTATCTTCCAAGCTCACTTGGACCTTCCTCAGCTGTAGATCGCGCATTTACGCTTCCAACACTTTTTCCCAACAAGTCTGGACTACCGACGACGCGAAATATTTCAATCGGCCACACTGGGCATTCTACACTGCTCGAGTTTTTTGCAACGTGGTGTCCAGATTGCCAAATGGAAACACCAACGTTACAAAAGTATGCGCAATGGACAAAAAGACATCCCACATGGCCTACTCTTTTCGCCGTAGATCTGCGACAATCTGAGCCATCGACGCTACATGTAAAACAATACATGGTCACAAACCATCTTCAATACCCAGTTGCTTTAGACGCGACTGGCAGCGTGAGTGACTTGTACGGGATCACAGGGATTCCCACACAAGTTTTAGTATCTGGTACCGGGCACATCCTTTGGTATCATCAAGGATTAATCTCTTTTTCAAACCTTACATCAAACCTACAGGCAAACATGTCAAAAGGCTTGTCGAAATAATACTCCGTTTCACGGACTGATATGGCAAGACTCGCCGAGGGGTTCAAAGTGATGATTTCGGTTGAGTCTTACCATTCATCATGGCTACGTACTGTTCAAACGTTATATTATGCCCCACGATATATTTTGCAGGAAGAATTCCCACATAACGAATATGCCATGGTTCATATTCATAACCCGTTATCGCTTGTTTTCCTTTAGGATATCGAATGATAAATCCATATGTCGCCGCATGTTTTTGTAACCAGATGGCTTGCGGGGTCTTTGAAAAGCAACTTTGAACAGCGCAACGTCCACTGCTTCCAGAGACATCAATGGCAAGACCAGTCTCATGTTCACTCTCTCCAGGCAGCGCGCTAAATTGCTCTGCCGCCAATTTTCCATACTGTTGAACATACTGTGCAAAAAGGGATGCTTGTGTCGCATACGACCGATAGGCGGAAACTCCATCCATAAAGACGCCATCTTGCTTTGCGGCAGCAAACATTCTCGCTAGCGCAAGTGCCGCTACTTTCCTCATTAAACGAAACTCAGCATCTCGCGCACCGTACAGAAATGGTACACTCGGGACAACAAGATCACTCGGTACATACCCACTGGGCAAGCGATTTTCTTTATTTACAAGAACCAATTGACTCGACGGATCTCTGACAGTTTGCAATGAGCCAAATAAATTGGAATGTACTGTTCCACTCGATTTCGTATGAGTTCGAATCGATTTACTGGCTACCCCTTGCCCCTCCTTTTTGGAACTTTGAATCGAAACCGCTTTTTGTAATCCAAGCAAAACGTGGTTTTCTATCAAGCGAGAAAGAGAACGATGATACCCTATAACGGTAACGACCACCAGCGCGAAAATGATAATCCACCGTTTTTTACGAACAAACCGCAAAATGAACGCCTCCACAATGAGTATAGCCAAAACTCTACAATGATCCAAGCAATTTTGTGTTCAGAAAGCATCGTATATTGATTCAATGATCGATCCTCACGATCGAAAAAAGTGCATAACCGAAGTATCAAGTATTGTCAGGTGCGCCGCTGCAAAAAGATAGAATTCGTATTAGTGCTTATGCGACAATTTATGATGAACAGCGACATCCTTGTCATGTTCCGAAGTGTGCACTTCCTGATGAAGACCATGATTTCCGCCATGTCCCAATACATGTGAACTACCCATTCCGTGTTTCATTCCACGGCGAACCATCCACCAATTGATTGGATACGTTACAATTGATCCAATCAAAATGCTAATCGACATGATCAGCCAGAATCGAAGATCTACAGCAGACATGACATGCCAAATCCTCATAAAGTACGCCATCGTCGGAAACATGCCAATCACCATAAAGGTCAATGATAAAAATTCCGCAAAAAAGGCAGTTTTCAATTCATGTTTAAATGTTGTTCCGTTCATTTTCATCATAGGAATCGTTTGGAAAAACAGCCATCCCATTAAAAAGCCAGCGATGTACTCAACCACCATGCTCTGAGACTCGGGTAACCTTAACCAAGTCGCAACAGTCGATGCAGCGACAATCCCTAACGCGTCACCAGCTACGCAATGCATGACAGAACCTACCGACTGCTTCCACATCGGCGCAACAAATGCATCGTGAGTGCCCGGTTCTGGCTCGCGACAACTACGGTGGTATAGCCAAATTCCGATGAATCCGAGGTAAAGCGTAATTAATATCCATGCGATTTTCATCATGGACATGATTTCCGGTTGGTGGCGAAGATCTTTCACCAACCAGAACGTACAACAGACTGAGATTACGATCCATGTTAAAGAGAAAATTTGCATTTTTAATCCCCATTTCTATGATTTTTGAAGAATCATAATATACCCTTTAAGAGGATCACCTATACGTTACATGCCAATGTACCCGTGATATAGCCCAATCAACCACTTAATGATTAACGTCAGCTGTCCCGTTGCCAATAAAATGCCCATGAATACCATAATTCCTCCGCCAATCTGATTAACACGATAACTGTATGTATGCAATTTTCGCGCGGAACCAAGTGTATAAGCCAAAATAAGAAATGGTATGGCAAATCCAACCGTATAAAAAAGCATGAGAAGTGCACCATTTAACTGATTGGTCGCAGCAACAGTAATGACTGATGCCAAAATTGGACCAATACATGGTGTCCATCCTGCAGAAAAGCTCATCCCAATGACAAATGCACCGAGAAAACCTTGCGGTTTGGAATCCACGTGCCACTTAAGTTCTCTCATCAGGAATCCCGGTTTAATAACTCCCATGAGAAATAGCCCCATGACAATTACAATGACACCTCCAACTTGACTAAGCACCGATCGATATTGTGCAAACAACAGACCAAGAAGGCTTGCCGAGGCGCCGAGCGCTACAAAAATGACAGAAAAACCAAGCACAAAGAAGACTGCGTGCGATAATGCCCGTTTTCGAATTTCTGAAGGGATATTCCCTTTTTGATAGGCTCCGTAAGAAACCCCAGAGATGTAGGAAATATACGATGGGTAAAGCGGAAGACAACAGGGTGAAATAAAAGACACCAGGCCGGCTATGAATGCGAGCCAAATGGACGGGACCATATTCACACGATCTGCCTCCGATCATTTTCTCGTACACTGATTATTCCGAGCAATGCAAGCACTAAAGCCACCCATTGCCCAGGACTTAATCCGATGATTACCCACGTATTTACGGCTGTAATCGATACGAGAAGAGATCCAATTCCAACAAATATAAGTAACCAACTTCCTTTATTCCTAACGCGCATCTTCCAGACGATAGCAAGAGAAATCCATAGCACCATAGACTCATAAAAATTTGTGGGTTGATATACTTGACCATAGGCATGAACGCCCCAAGGCAAATGGGTAGTCTTACCTAGAGATAACCAAAACAACTCCGTAACTGCACCACCCGCTACAAGTCCGATTGGCCAAATATTGATGACAGAACGCCAGATGGGTTTGAGTCTCCACCACTTATAGGAACCATAGGTGAGCGCAACGAGAAGACCTGCCTCTCCTGCATAGGTGCTTCCTGGAATTGCCAACATCGACAAAGGATTATGAATGGCATCCATTGGATTAAGCAAGAGATTGGAAAACTTCCATCCCAGAACCCCCACCAAAACAATAGAAAGGAGAAGTTCGCTTATTTGTTGACCTTGTTGAATCGATGTGCGCCGAACATACCATTTCATAAACTGTGTACCTAAATAAACACCGAGAAAAACACCGATCCATGCATAGGGAATGGTAATTTCCCCTATCGTGAAACCTCCGAGCAATGCAAGCATATCCATTCACACCTCTAATCAATGGTTAATCAGTGCCTTGAAATTTTCTTGCATCATCGCTTTAGACATACCCCCAGTTACACGGTTTACAATGATCCCCCTACCGTTTATAAAAAGACTCGTCGGAATTGCAATAACGTCGTATTTTTTAGCTATAACATCTTTGGGATCCTCTAAGACCGTATAGGGAATGTGATAATACTGAATGAATCCTTTCGCCGACTGCACGGTGTCACTCCCTGTTAAATTGATACCAAGAAAAACAACTTGCTTCCCATATTGACGATACATCCTTACCAAATCAGGAGTCTCTGCCTGACAGGGCGGGCACCAAGATGCCCAAAAATTTATAAATACGTCCTTTCCTCGATATTGTGATAATGACCGTGTACCCCCATTAAAAGTCATTAATCGAAAGGGAGGGGCTTGATATCCAGGTTCAGGTAACGTTGCTGGATTTCCCTTCACCTGATTCACGATTACAACTAAAATCATCACAAGGATAAGTACAACCACTATCCAAATCCGAATTGAACGAAATCGCATCACCATTTTCTCCTTACTTTAAAAGTGTTCACAAACAAGAAGCTACTAAAAATAGAATAAACAAAAGGAAAGACGTCCCTGATTGAATCATTGGTCGGATCATCCACTTGCGTTTTACGTCGCGCTTTACTTCTTGTCCAATCAGTTGATATACGCGTGGTCTCATGAAATCATCAAAGCTATTCCAAGCGACCTCATGAACATGTACGTGTTTCAAATCGACTTCCATTACAGCAAGAAGTGCTGCAGCAAGGTGTTCTTTTCCCACATGACGAATGGCAAACTGATCTGCATCAAGTTCCAACTGTATTTGGTATTGCCGTACAATTTCACCGACAATCGGAAAAAACCAAAAAACCTTTGCGAATGAGCGAGCTAATGCCAATAGAAGCGGATGGTGTCCAACCGCATGCATCCGCTCATGAAGTAAGACAGCGTGAAGTTGCTTCTCATTAAGTAATTCGACCATCCCTTGTGAAATCACGATTCGCGGATAGAAAAATCCTGATGTAAATGAAAAAATCTGCTTCGATTGAGTGTACGACAACCTATGTTCCATACTGTGCTCTTTTGCAAACTGAGAAACCGATTCAGGTGGAACACTAAAACTTAAACGCCCCATCAGTTTCGCTGCGCGAATCCTCTGTAGAATAACCATAAATAGGATTGCTCCTTGAGCGACTAGCAACAAAACGACGGCTCCAAAACCATTCTCCGATGAGTACTGAATCCCTTGGTTTAACCAAATTATGCAATACGCTGCAAAGGATGAGACATGCCTCCCCCAATTTATAAGAAAAGGACTCAGAAGAATTACGATGCTCAACAAGAGCCAGATAATAAAAAGCCAAAACCCCACTAAAAGGACGTTGTGATGATTTGCTTTCACTCTTCATGCTGTGAAACATTCAGAATGCGACGTAACTCAGTTAAGAGATCAGGATCGCGTCGCGAAACGCTATCGACAAAATGAACAATGGCCAATTCCCCAAATTCCTCCACCAAACAATCTGAAACATTTTGAGATACCCTTCTAAGTAGCTCATCTTTTGTGACGCAAGGAGAAAAGCGAGCGACACCTTCATCTATTCGCATAAGAAGTTCCTTCTCACAGAGCCTTTTTAAGATCGTCATCACAGTATTAAAGGCAAAAGGACGTTTATGTTCCAATTCCATCAGGACTTCCCGAGCAGTTCCACTTTTTATTCTCCACAATATTTCCATGACATCTGCTTCTAGTGGTCCCAAAACACGTTGAAGTCCTTGTTCACGTAAATGGAAAGCTTGTAGTTCTCCATTCTTCCACATGGTCTTCCTCCCACTTCCCAGTTCATTTTCCTATTGTGAAATGTTCTTTGAGTTAAAAAAATCGGTTACCATGAAAAAATCGATTCCATTTTTCATCTTTTCAAGCAATCAGTTTACCGACCAATATAGAGACGACAGACAATGCAATGAGAATAAAATTCACTACAATCACATCAGACATTCCAACCATCATCGAAGCCATCATAGCACTCATGACAGATGAAATCGTACGTTCACCTATTTCTTCGATGCGCAGTACCCTTTTCTCAATCATCGCCAAAGTCAGAGTACCTATGACAGCCACCAAGATGGCTAAGATTTCATTCTTAAAGACTGATTCTGTGAGAACCGCTATCGCAAATGGAACAGTCATGGAAATCATCATTTCAACAGACATTCCATGATAATTTCGATACTTTGATCGTCTCGACCGAGAATAAAGAAATATTCCTGCCACAAACGTAATTAAGGCAAAAAAACTCACAAGTCCCACCCCCATCACTACACTATGTCGTGCGGTAGTGGGACTTGCCACAGTCCTTTCGAAAAATTTCAACTTTCGTCATACGTTAATTGATCCTAATCTCATGCAGCCATCATTTCATGGTCGGAAAATGTTGCCCAAAATTCCATGCCCTTCTCCATGATGGCCGTGACGCTCTTCTTCATGATGACCGTGGCGCTCTTCTTCATGATGGCCGTGGCGCTCTTCTTCGTGACGGCGTGGTGCCCTTCTCCAAACAAATGGCGCAAAAAATCTGTCATGCTATACTCACCTCACGATTTGATGTCCCTCACACATCACACTACACTACGTAGTGTGATGTGTCGAGTCCTGCGCTACCATGCAGCGATGTATTTCTCCTTATTTTCCCAAACAAAAGAAGGCGAGCGATAACGATCTTGCAAAAAGTACTTGTCGTAGATGATGAAATTGTGATTATCGATGTGATTCAATCCTACTTAGAAAAAGCAGGTTATCAAGTCGTGACTGCTATGAATGGCGTAGAATGCATGCGGCAATTTATACTTTATAAACCAGATCTCGTTATCCTTGATCTCATGCTTCCTGACCATTCTGGGGAAGACTTATGTAAAACCATTCGCGCACAATCCGATGTAGCAGTAATTATGGTAACGGCAAAATCTTCTATAAACTCACGAATTCGAGGATTGTCGCTTGGAGCGGATGATTATTTGATCAAGCCATTTGACCCAAGGGAACTCATCACACGCGTTAAAACGGTTCTACGTCGCACGGAGGAACATCGATTGTTGGCATATTCTATCGAATGGGACGATGGTAAATTAATCATCGACGATGAACGTCATAAAGTCTTCGCTCGCGGAGAGGAACTTTCACTTACATCGCGAGAATATGATCTGCTCGTTACGCTAGCTCGACATCCAGGGCGTGTTTGGACACGGGACGAACTCGTGGTGCGCGCATTTGGTTTTCAGTACGAAGGTGATCTTCGCACCATTGATGCATTTATAAAAACGTTGCGGCAAAAGCTAGAAGAAAATCCTCGGCAACCAAGATATGTGCATACGGTTTACGGAGTAGGCTATCGATTCGAGGTTAAACCATTGTGAAACCATTACAGAGTAGACTGCTTATTTCATTTCTTGCGATCACTCTATCCATGACTGTTATGAACGCAATTGTCATCAGAATTGTCGCTACAAACCACTTTCGGTCTTTTCTTAATGGTCAAACCCGCCACACTGAAATCATTACAATGCTCGTAAGGCATCTCACGATCGCCTTAAGTCAAACTCTCATTTCGATGGCCATTGTCATCGTAATTTTGACCTTCGCGATATCCTGGTGGCTATCAAAGCGTTTAACATACCCTCTGAGAACGTTGATCGAGCAGGCTGAAGCATTGGCAAAAGGACACTTTTTCCACAATAGCAATCCCAGCAACAGTCACAACGAGATCACTTATCTCTCATCTACCCTCAACCATATGTCACAACAATTGGCTCAACAAGCAAATCTCCGAGAGCGACTTATCCAAGATATCTCACATGAACTCCGCACACCACTAACAGCCTTGAAGGCAAGCCTCGCAGCTATCATCGATGGCGTCTGGATGCCTACACCAGAGCGCTTTGCCTTACTCATGGCAGAAGTAACGCGGTTCGAGAAAATGGTGCTCGATCTTGAAAGGAGTATGATTCAAACCCAGCCAACGATGCGTGCTAAGGTACCCGTCAACATCTCGAACTGTTTACATTTAGCGATTGAACATGTAAAAGCTATTATTGAAGAAAAGAAAATTATCTTTCACGTTGGCATACTACCTGTTGATCAGTACGTTCTGACAGATGCAGATCAATTACTTCAGGTATTTGTAAACTTATTGGATAATGCATACAAATATACACTCCCCCATCATTCGATCGAAGTAAAGGTAGAAGTAACTTCCCGCGATATAAAGACAACCATTCGGGATACAGGCATCGGCATCCCGATGAAAGATCTGCCCTATATCTGTGAACGGTTCTATCGTGTCGAGTCTTCTCGGGATCGTAAGACAGGTGGAACAGGATTGGGACTTGCTATCGCTAAAGAAATCATTATCGATTCAAATGGCAGCTTGCAAATAGAGAGTCAGTTGGGGATCGGTACCATCGCGACCGTCATTTTGCCAAAAGTGTTATCTACCTTCGTCAGTTTTTCATAATTCATTTGTAGAGTATCCTTATATTCTCAGAAAGGTGGACAATCTGAATGCCAAGAAAATTCACTCGGCAAATCCTCGCCGCGTCGGCACTCCTTGCAATATCCGGATTTAGTGTTTGGCAAATAAGTTCAGCACAATCAGAACGATTGAATATGGCAATACCCAGGGCAACCACACATCCTGTCTCCCCAAATGTCTCAAACGCCTCATATACCGTCGATCAAGGAGTAAAAGTCTTCCACTTAACCGCGGAGAAGGTTAAACAAGAGGTATCAAAAGGTGTTTTCATGAATGCATGGGGATATAACGGTGGCACTCCTGGCCCTACCATCGTTGTTCATCAGGGTGACACGATCCGTGTCTTAGTATCAAATCGTTTGCCAGTCCCAACGAGTGTGCACTGGCATGGGCTAAACGTTCCGAATTCCATGGATGGCGTGCCAGGCATAGAGCCATCCCCCGCGATTCTACCGGGTAAGAGCTTCAGTTACCAATTTAAGGTGAATCAAGTTGGGACTTTCATGTATCACTCCCATTTGAATCCTGCGATTCAAGAGATGATGGGATTAGACGGGGTCTTTATTTCCCTCCCTAAACGTGGAAGAGATACATTTATGGGAAAATCGATACAACACGATTATACGCTGCTGCTGCAAGAGTGGAGCTTACAAAAAACAGGAACAAAGCAGAACAGAATGCCAATGGGTTCATCAAACTCTAATACTATGACCTTTGGTGAAGGTCAAGTGCCCGCTGGGAACTATGATATTAATCCAGAAAGCATGAGTTGGAATGTATTTACATTCAATGGAAAACAGTACCCGGCAACAGCGCCTTTAACTGTAAAAAAGGGGGATCGTGTATTGATTCGTCTCGCCAACTTGAGCATGGAAAATCATCCCATTCATTTGCACGGTCACAATTTTACGATTATATCCAAAGATGGAAACGAAATTCCGAAGACTGCCCAGTATCAGGAAAACACTGTGAATGTGGCTCCAGGTGAGACTTATGACATCTTACTAACTGCTAATAATCCTGGGAATTGGCCATTACATTGTCACTTACCCCATCACACGATGGGGATCAACGGACAAGAAGCAGGTATGATGTCTATCTTACAATACGTAAAATCGAACGGAAAACCCTATTATCCACTGCAGAAATCAAGTACTGCCAAGTCGGGAATGCCCAATGCCATGGGGAATATGAGCGGGATGTAACGTCACAATTCATGCTACTTCCATTAAACGGAAGTAGCATGGTCTACAATTGACCTAGAAATAACACAAAAAATGAATGACGATTTAGAAGTTAACTTAAGATCACCATTTAAGGATTATTAGATTGTCATATAGCATGTAGATAGCGACGATCATGATGATTGATGAAAATACAACCTGTAAGGTTCTCTTGTTCTGTCCAAGTCGACTCGATAGCATGGTTCCCAAAACGCCGCCAACAATTCCCCCGAGAACGTAGAGAATAAAAACCCACCAATCAATCATGCCAGAAATCGAATACGATATCGCCGTTGTTAGCCCGAAAGTTCCAACAGAGAAAAGAGAGCTTCCAATGGCATCGATCATTGACATACTCGTCGCATACATTAGCCCTGGAACAATCAAGAATCCCCCACCAATTCCAAAGAAACCAGAAACGACTCCCGTAGTGGCTCCAGTCGCGATCGTGCGAAGAAATTTAATTTCATGTACTTTTTCATCTGTTTGATCCGACTGTTTTGTCCGTAGCATCTTTACCGCAATGACCAACATGAGAACAGCAAACAAAAATAGCAAAGCTTTACCATCGAGCCTTTTGCCAATCACCGAACCGATCACTGCACCGATAGCACCTGGTATTGCAAATAAAATTGCTGCATTCCATCGAACATGATTCTTACGCCAATGTGGGATAAGATTAATAAACGCATTAACGGCAACCGCAAGCGCTGTGGTTCCAATAACAATATGTGCATCATGAATGCCAACAACGTATAAGAGCAGTGGAACAGCAAGGATGGAACCTCCACCTCCGATCAATCCGAGAGTAAACCCAACAAGACCGCCGGAAAATATAGAGAGTACAATCTGTACGTCGGTTAAATGAATATTCACGAGATAATCTTCCCTACGTATAAAATTTTGTCGAACGAATTCAATCTCCGCAAATACCTACCAGGGTATCATAGGTGAGCGATGTTTTTCTGTCAATAATGTGAGATCAATCCATTGTCCATATGAAGATATAAGAACGCGAAAGCACGCAGGGTCAAGTCCGTAATTGTGTGTAATTTCGTTTTTCCTCTGTCCAAAGGGGCTCTTGTCCTTTCATCGCCTTCCGACGACTTGAAGCTCTTCCGTTCATCTTGCGATTCGTGTGGCTCCACCCTTGCATGGATGCGGTTTGGTTTGTCCGGCCAGACGGGACACCCAAGCGCAAGGTGAAAGCTTCATGATGCCCACGTCTCGGCCTTCTGCCTCAATTTCTCCTGCTGCTCCTTGCACCACGAAGCATACGCATCCATGTCGAGGTATTTTCGATGGGACGACCATCCCTCATCGATCCCCATCAGCAACGCTCCTAGCAAACGAAGTGTAAATTCTCGATTGGGAAAGATGCGAATCACTCGCTCACGACGGCGAATCTCTTCGTTTAACCGTTCCACGCTGTTCGTCGTCCGCAACTTCCGATGCAACGATTCGGGTAACGCCAATACTGCCTTTGCATCTTCAAATCCTTCTTCCAACACCTTGACCGCCTTGGGTGCCTTCTCTCCATATTCTTGGAGCACTCGGTTTAGCAGCGTTCTTGCCGTCTCCTCATCAGGTGCCGTTAAAATCGTCCGCACCTGCTGCTGTATTTCAGACATCAGCTTCTGCAAAACACACGGGATTCGATGGAATGGACCGGCGTTTGGATGGCCTGCAAAGAAAGAGCGCAAAGATACAGAAACGACAGGCGAAGCTTGATGCGGCGGATCGCAATGCTGTCGAAGGGAAATTTGGCGAGGGCAAGAGAATCTACGGGCTTGGTCTTATGAAGGCACGACTGGCAAACACGAGCGCGACGGTGATTACCCTTCAACTGCTGGTGATGAACCTGGAAAGGAAATTACGGTTCCTTTTTTGTCGCCAATCCTGTCTACTCTCTTTAATCATCCGAAAGAAAACCGGGTTGGCCATTTTGTGCCGTACGACACTCCCTACTGTAGTGGGCGAATATTCCTCCAGAGCACTGAGGTTCAAATACCGATTGGACGCTTCTGTCAATCATATAAAGAGGTCTCTTTCCACAACGCGAACCAAAAGATGCAACCATACTCCTCTCAGAAAATGAATATAACTGCAAAGAAGGAAATCGCCGCCACCAGAACGAAGACCGCCACGGGCAGGCCCGCATTGGCGCATATTTTTGTCCATCGTACCCTGTGTTTTTTCGCTGCTGTACTGTAGATCTTGGCGAGCAGCAATGCCATCCACCATATGAACAGCGTGGGCAGCACTCCGAGTGCTGCCCCGCAAACCATGGCCATCTTCCAGTCTCCCTGCCCCCAGAGTCCAAGAAGCGTCGGAATAAGGAGTAACAGCCCGGTGCAAACGAAGGCGAAAACCGCCGCCTCTCCCGAACCACTGCCGACGTGCCACACCAAGAAGAACACCAATCCAATCAGGTTTAGCCAATTGGGAATCCGCCGTTCCCGGATGTCAAACCACGCTGCAACTAGCGCAAAGACAAGGAACGCGATCCATACCCACGCTCCGTGAGCCATCCCCAACCCGAACCATGCTTCCTTACCCCACTCCGAATACAAGCCTCCACCCCCATCCGCGAAACGGATCTCTCCCACTTCATCAATGATTTGTCCACTTCGGACAGCCGTACAGACAGGCACCCGTGATACCCGGCAGCGTGACATTGCGAAATCCAAATGCCACCGACCGTTTCCATCGATCCCTCATAACGTCTCCCGGCATCGCATCCGTGGCCGTTTCTGTGACAAACGTCTGATTCGTCAAGCTGCGCTCGATAAAATCAACGTCTCCGGGGAACGCCGTGTCTTGGTGCGAAAGGTTTGTGAGTTGGATAATGCATGCGTATTTTTTTCAGTTCACCGCCACGTGTCGTCTGAGCACCGAACAACGCCCCTCCAACTGGAAACCACTTTTTTCCTTGTTGACATCGCTCGTTATTGAATCACAACAGGCACCCACTGCTCGGTGTTCACGGTAACCCAACCATATTCGGGTACGTTTCGATACCCAGTGAAGGTCTCCACGCGAGTCACCGGTACCGATTCAATCGTAAAGATCGGAATCGTTTGCGTGCGATAGACAGGCACCGTTTGATACAAAGGAATTGTCTCCGTGCGATAAACGGGAACCGTTTTGTACACAGGCTTCTGGATCATACCGCCGGAGCATTCATAGCGTCGGAGATGGACATCGTACATCCATTCGCCGTCACAGATTGAAGTCGTGCCGGTTTGCACGCGCTGCGTGCCTATTAGATAGCGTCTGGTGATTGAATCGATTTCCTGTTGCTTGGTTCCAATTTGAAACATCCGTGTGGTGGTCCCCGTCTGCACCCGTTTACTTTGGACCGTCGTCACATCGGCTTGGTAGGTGTACGCTTGCTGTGTCGTACCGATCTGTTCCCATTTTTCAGTTTGCACGATCCTATCGTAGCCACCCGTGATGGTCACCGGGTTGCTGTTTGCCATCGCCGCCCATGCGAAAGGGGACGGTGCGAAAAAGAGTGATGCCACACCCACGAATGCGCTTTTCCATCTGAACATTTCGGATACCCCCTTCAATCGATTTGCGCCACAAAGGTTTGGCTGATGTCCGGTTGCATCGTGATGCGCGTCGAGAGCGTTGTCCCTTGGTCGGTTTGTGCAACGATCTGACCCGTCGTCCGATTGTGGATGCGCAGCGTGGCGCCACGCAGCGGTTGATTGACCGTCGCCGTGAGTGTGACCTGGTTGTCCGTCGGATCGCCCACCGCCGACAGCGTCACGGTAAACGCGCGCACGGTGACGAAGGCCGTACCCATTCCCCCATCGCAGCTTGCCATCACCGACTCCGTGCCGCCCGTTCCCGGCGCGGTGAAGGTGGCGGTGAAAATTCCCTGACGATCGGTTACGACAACGTGCGGACGAATCTGCCCGCCAGCGGCCGACAGCGTCACGGCTTGATCGGCTAACCCTGTCCCTTTCAAAGACACCCTACCGCTCAGCAGTTCAGATTGACCCACCATGAGACTTTGGAGAGGATTCAAGGTCACCATCGGCATGGGTGCACTCATGGGATACTGCGTTTGAAACGATCCACTACTGCCTGTCTGCGGATTTGTCACTGACACGGTGATCGGATCCCCCGGCGCAAAGACCTCGCTACCTTGCCCGGCCGATCCATTTGAGACACCCGTTACCCCGTATCTGTCAAATCCGTCCACGACAATCCGGTCATTTTTCCAGGACGTGATTGTCGGTTGAACCAAAAAAGAAGACCCATCCGCTGCCGTCCATCCGCGACGGGTATCCTGGATGAGCAGCACCGTCTGACTCGCCGTTGGTGGATTCCCAAAACCGTAACCGGAGATCACGAGTTGCGGTCCCCACGTGGATGTGTTCCAGGACACGGAGTCGACATGTGTAGTGTCGGCGCCTGGGAGGATCGGGACATTCGTGTTCGTCAGCCAGGTGTTCTCTGTCGGTGACAACGGTGGAGACTGCCCCCACAGGGCCTGTGCCATATCGTTGTTGGACTTCACGCCGATGGCCACCGCGTGATTGAACGAGCCAAAAGCGGCAGGCATTAGCCCCACCGTCAGAACACCGACCGCGAACAGCGTCCACAGAAGCATGCGCGTTTCTCGTTCCATCTCTTCTTCACCCCTTTCCCACGACCGGATCGTCCACCGGGACCACAGCCTTCATCGGCACCGCCATCGACCGAAGTTCCGGCACGCGCGCGGCCGCTGTCTGCAAAAAGAGCGGCAAAAAATCCCCGCGGACGGTAACCGTCACCTGATTGCCGCTGATGCTGGTTTCCAGCGACAGGTTCGAAAACACCTGCGCCAAATGCATGTCGTTCACCTCTTCATCGAACACCTCGGTCGCGGCGGCATTCACCGGGCCTGTGAGTGACCACGCTGCCTGTGTGAGGAAACCCGCAGACGACCCTGTGACCGTCTGCGTCACCTGGGACTGTGCAGCGAGGGCGGCAGCAGCAGCCGCACGGCGCAGGTTGGTTCCCGCAGCGAGACCTGCAGTGAGCCACGCCAGAATCAACAGCAAGATCATCCCGACGGTCACGGACAGGAAGGCCATGTTGAGCGAAAACGTATAACCATCTTCCTGACGAACCCAGTCCCATAGGGGCCGTCGCCGCTTCACGGCCCCACCCCCGTGTACTGCACCTCATTCCACTGGGTCGCAACGGCGGTCATCGGGGTGGTCATCGGGAGCGCCGAGCCACCAAATAGCGTGAGTGCCCGATCAAACGGGATCGGCGCATGGTAGTTGACCGACAGACTGGCATTCGCGGAGGTTGGCGTGGACGTCGCGCTTACGCCCGTCTGCCCACTCCCAGATGGGACGGCACTCACCGTAATCAGCGTCTGACCGTTGTACGTCGTCGGCAGGTTCATCGCAGACAAATCGGCACTCAGTTCGTTTTGCGCGTCACTCATGCTCCCCGTGATGGCATACACCCGAGCCGCATCGGCTGCGATACCATCCATCTGCATCTTCATACCCACCAAAGATGGAGCGAGCACGAGGATCACCAACACAGAAAAACTGACACAAATGGCAAAGAACGTCGTGATGAGGTTGCTTGGCATGCGAATCCCTCCTCAAAAACAAAATGGGACAGACCGTGATGGCCTGCCCCAAAACGTTCGATTTCGTTATGGCGCGCGGTAGCCGCCGCTTGCGACCGATGGGGTACCCAGTTGCAGCGTGCCGCTCTCTGCCTGCTGTGCCAGCTGCGTCAGGCCGTTTTGCGAGGACAGGCTGGTCGCGGCCCCGCCAACTCCTCCTTGCGCTTGGCTGAGCAGGTTGCCAATCATGAAGTACGCGATGCCTGCAATCAGGGTCACCGCAATGATACCGACCAACCACCAGAGACCACGGTTCGTGTTCTCCTCCGCTGTGTTGCCTGCGTCTGCCAAGATCCAGATTTTGGTTCGATTCCATTTCGACATGCGTGATGTCCCCTCTCCGATAAAGGATTCAAAACAAGTTGCTGAGATCGGCGACCATCGCCTTCAAGTCCCCGGCGAGTGCGCCCCAAATGAGTCCGGCGGCAATGACCACGACGACCGTCGAGAAGATCCAGAACCCGGCCATCGTGACGTACTCGTCCATCATGCCGCCCTGTTCCGCTTGCAGCCATTTGGCTATGGCGTATTCCGTGATCCGTCGCACACGCATCCTCACCTCCTCCCCGAGCGTACCTCTCGTTTGGGTGGCTGTGGTGCCACCCTGGTGCCAAACTCAAAGCGTCCATGATCCGAACAGGTGGAGGGCAAACGCGAGCATCGCGTAAATCGCAAACCCGAATCCAGGCATAGCAATCAGGAGTGTCGCGTACATCGCCACTTCGAGTTGCACCTTTCCGTACCGCTGTGCGGCGGTGGCATCGCGGGCCTTCGCGTCAAACTGGAGGCTGCGCACAATCGCCTCGGCAATCGGTGTTCCGTTTCGCTCCGATTCCGAAACGAGCGCGGCAAGCTCGCGCAGTTGCGGCACGCCGGTCGAATCTCCGAGTGCGTCCAGCGCGCCGTGAATCGTTCGGTAGCGCTTTTGCACATTCACTTCGCGAAGCTTGTCTTGCATCGGCGCGTCCAGCCGATGTTCCAGCAGCAGCAACGTGTCGGAGAGCGTGGCGCCTGCCCGCAGTAAGAACGCGAGCAGCATCTCGACCACGCGTGTTTGTTTCGTCAGCTTGCGCAGCACCACCCGCGCCCGCAATCGTGCGTAAAGGAGCGGTGCGGCAAATGCGGCCGGGATGAGACACAAGAGCACCCACGTTTGCAGGAGCAAGGTGCAGGCGAGCACCAGCGCCACGACGAGCCACACCGTCCGCTGCCACAGCACGCTTTGTTCCGGGACGCCGAGTGCAGCCGCTTCGCGGTGAAGCATCTGTGCATACGAAGGCATCCTTTTCCTGCGCTGTGCAGCCACGATTCCACCGGACAGCATCCGCTGCCGGAATTCCTGCCACGCCCACACCCGCGCCCGCCAGACGAAAAGCCATGCCAGCGTCACAAGCGCGCCATATCCGGTCGACCACTCAGTCACATTCATGAATCTCACCTCCTTCTATGCGTCAATGACCTGACTGCGCGAGAGGACCAGATACAACCCCAAGGTCATGACCGCGAGTGTCGTCCAAAAGAGAAAGCGCGTCAGGTCGCTCATGTGCGGCACCGCAAACGGATACGCCACCAAAAACGCGCCCGCGAGCATGCCATAAAACCACACCCCACCCGTGCGCTGATGCGCCGTCTCGGCACGGATGCGACGCCGGTACTCGAGTTCCTTGCCCTGAATCTCCGCCATGTCGAGCCACAATTCATCAAGAGGAACGTTGTATCTGCGCGCCTCCCGCGTGGCCAGCGCAAAATGTGCGATGTCCTCCATGCCAAGATCGCTTGCCCAGTGAACAAATGCGTCTTCTGGCGTGGCAAACTGTGGGGTGTTCACGAGATCGCAGAGTTGACGCAGACGGCTCTGTAACGGGGCATCGCGAACAGCGTCCGCCATTCGGGAGAACGCGTCATCCAGCCGGCCTGTTGCGACGAGCACATGTACGCCACGTTCCACGCCCTGGCGCAAAAACGCGTGCACCATGCCCTCTTTACGTTTGCGGGCCAAGCGCGCAAAGTGCCGCTCGTAGAGAAGCAGCGCCAGACCGAGACTGAGGGGGATGCCAAGGACAAGGGTGTACCGTAGCAGCAGTGTGAGACTGAAGAGACACCCGAACAACAGCGTGACGTGCACCGCGATGGTTCGCACCGTGTAGGCTTTGTCGAGAATGCGGGTAACGCTCAGTACGTGATCGAGATAACGAGTCACCAGCGTGCGCCGATCTCGAGGTGGCACGGTCTCCGTCATGACATCGCGAAATCGCGAACGCCATTCCACACTGCGAAGTTCCCGGCCAAGGAGCGTCAGCATCCCAGCCGCCGTGACCAAGACACCAAACAGACGCGTTGCAATCAAAGTGTCCATGCTCCATTCCCCCTTTACGTGGCGATGCGGTAGCACCGCACCGCTTCGCGATTTTGGGACAGGGTCACGTCAATGCCCTCCACCTCTGCGCGCTCCCGCATGGCATCCGTCACCCCGTGAAAGGAAAACGCATCTACTTTCGCGTCGTAGGTCAGCACCGGCTGCCACAACAGCGCGCGCTCGGCAAAGTCGAACCCGAGGATTTCGCCGATCTCGGTGATCCGCTTGCCATGCCGGGTGTCGCGCAGCGTGAACACAAACCGAATCTTGTCGCCCATCATCCCAGCCATGTTCATGACCGAGGCCTGCATGCCTGCGCCATCCGCCGCCTCGAGCAAAAACCTTGTGAGTACCCCCTCCACACCTGCATGCAGACCTACGTGACTGTGAAACGTCGTCCCGGTCTGACGCTTCACAATCAGGCTCGTGCGCAGGAACAGATAGGCGACATCCGCCGAGCGGACTTCGCCAATATACTCGTTGTCCGCGTTCATGCGCAGTGAGTTGATGAGGTTTCGGACCATGTCGATCCGCCCCTTCCCCTCATGGTTCTCCGCTCGGTTCGTGAGGCGAACTGCCCATTCGCAGAGCGGGGCCATTTCCGGCAACTCTTCGATGATGAGGTTCAATTGCCCGTCCGGAATGTCGCCGGTCATCGCGTTCATCAGCGTCGTCTTGCCGGAACCCACCCCACCCGCGACGATGAAACTGTCGCCAAGGTGCATCACCAAGCGAATGAATTCGCGGGTTGGCGCATCCATCAGCGACAGTTGTACGAGGTCGTCGAGCGTAAACGGATAGATGGGTTTGCGGATGCTGACAATGGTGCGAGGCTCCGTGAGAATGCGTCCTTCGGCATCGCGGACGGTGTAGCGGGTGCCGGGACCCCCGACGATGTTCATCCGGTATCCGCCGCTGAGCATTGCATCGGCCATCGGGTCAGACTTTGAGTAGACATACGGCGTGCCATCCAGTTGCCGGTCGATGAATTCCGAAAGCGCCGCTTCCGAAGGGAACTGTGCGTTTGGCGCGGAAAACTTGCGCCCGTTTCGCTCGATGATCGTGGTCGTACCCATGACGTGAACGTCCGTGACGAGCGGATCCTCCATCACGGACTGGAGCGCGTCAAACTGAAACCAAGTGTCGAGCACCGCCTGGATGATCCGTTCACGCTCGGCCACGGACACAAACGTCTCCGGTTCGGCACACATCCGGTACAGCACCGCGTGCCACTGGGTGCGGGTTGTGCCTGGTTGGCGCATCCTGGGATCCCCGAGTACGGCTGCCTTCAGCCGCTCGACGTCATTCGCTGTCTGTGTGTTGTCACTGGCCATCAGCGTCCACCTGCCTTGGAACCGGATGCTTGGGTCTGTGCACTCGGGGGCGGCGACGTCGTGACACGGGTTCCCGGGTTCCCGGACCCAGTTGCAGGTGCTGGTGCTGTGGACAGGGTGATCGTCTCTGGTGCAGTGAACGATCCGTTTTGGGGGATGAGGCCAATCTGGACGCTGTTGTTCAAAATGGCAGGCGCGAGGACGCGATAGTCCTGCTCGGTCACAAATAGGAGGAGCGCCGTGGGCGCGCCGCCACTTGCCGGTTCAAGCACGTTTAACACAGGCACCGGTTCAATCGTGGTGAGGAGCGGCCCGCTGGCGGTTTGGGTCGTCACAAGCAGCGCGATGCTCTCTCCCGGGTTCACGACCGACGCGAGCGGCGTCTGCACAGGAAGTGCCAACAGCATGCCGGTCTGCCCGGTGCGTTCCGTGTACTGGGTGAGAAACGTCGAGAAGCTTCCACCGGACGGGTTCAAATCCGCCGCCGTCACCGGATCGCCTTTGGGCACGGCAAAAGAAAGGTACTTCCCGACCACCGCGTCAGGTTTTGTTGCCATGCCGGTGATGCCAGCGGTTTTTGGAACAGTAACGGTCGTGACGTCAGCGGCCGCAATTCGTGTGTATGGGTACAAGGGTTTCGTGGCCACGACAACGGTCTCCGTATTCGCCGCGCGAAGTAAGACCACCGACCCGATGACGCCCGCACACACAGCGCAGACGAGGCCCAAAACGAATGACAACGTGCTCTTTCTCATCGGGTCGCCACCGCCTTTCTCCAGCGGCGACTGCGGCGCACAGGCAACCGCTCTGGCACCAGCCGCAGCGCTTCGATCACGTGCTGGGTCGCATCCTGCACCGGACGACTGCCAGTGAGCGGCCCGGCACTCATGAGCGCACGGTACAGCCGCTGGTCTTCTGGCATGTGTACCACCACCGACCGAACGCCTGCTTCATCGAGCAGGCGCAAGGCACGGCGATGTTCCGTCACGTGTTTGCGAATGCGGTTCACGGTGACCACCACACGTTCCGGCGATTTCAAGTGCCGGACCAGTTCGTATTCCTCCACAAACCGCTTGAACGCCATCCACTCGGGCGTCATCACGAACACCACTCGATCGGCTAAATCCAGCGCGGCATACGTGATGGCTGAAGACGGGCTGGTGTCGATGAGGACGACATCGAACGCCCGCGCAAACGGATGAACCAGTCGGCGCAGCATCAATGGGTCCAGGCCGTCGCGCATGCGGCCACTCGGGAGCAGATGCCAACCGTCAATCGATACCAGCGACTCCCGCAGGGTGGTATCGTCCATCTGAGCGGGGAGGCGAGTGAAATCATCCGTCGTCAGCGCCGCCTGTCGGTGGTGGATCGCCTGCAGGTTCCCTTTCGGATCGAGATCGATCACGCCGACCGAGACCCCTTGCTTCGCAAGAATGCGTGCCATGAGTGCCGTCACGGTCGACTTGCCCACACCTCCACGGGCGCTGTGAACGACGATGACCCGTCCGCGCAGCGGCGCGTCCGGGTCATCCTGTGCAGTGTCATGGAGCGGATCCAAGTTTCTTGGTCGCCCATCCGGCGCTCGTCGTCGCGCCAAGATCGCTTCCAGCGGCGAGTGGGACTCGGCAGGTGAAGTGTTCGGCTCAACCTTGGTCGCGGGTGGGATCCAACGGCGAAGGTATTCCATCTCAAGCGGATACGCGACGACATCCACGCAACCTAGCGTCTTTGCCATGTCAACCGCCTCGTCCGCCAAAGATGTGGACACATAAATTGCCGGAGCATGGAGTCCTTGTTCCCGCAACTTGGTCAGCAGGTCCCCCGGCCAATCCCGGCCGAGAAGCAGTAATTCGACGGAGGGCATGTCCACCCGACGCAGCGCATCCTCCTCATCGATCGCGGTCAAGCTCAGGCCCGCACGTTTGGCAGCTGCCATCGCCGCCTTTTGTTTCACCCGATCATGCTCGAGCAGCAACAACATGCTCATCACCTCCAAAAATGGGTCGTCTGTCGGGATCCACGAAACGCGCAGCAATGCGCTCAATAAGGGGCTGAAAATGCATCGCAAACGTGGGATCCAGTTCCACCAGCGGCGTCTTCATACGCATCGCGTGAAACTGGCGGGGTTCGTGCGGAATGAGGATGCAATCGATGTCTGCAGGGGGCAACCACAGGACACCGGGCGTATGGTGATTGACGACCCAAACCACCGGTATCTCTGGTTCAGAAGGACTGGGCGGCAAAATCGATGCACCCGGCCAAGCGATGACGAGGATCAAATCGGACGCACCAACGGCCGGTCGCGTATCCAACACGACGCGGTATCCCGGGGGCGGCTCTTCGGTCATCACATGGTCTGCAAGGCGCGGTTCACACCATGCCAGAAGAGATGTTGCATCCTCCTCCAGCAGGGCCGCGGGCAACTCGTGCGCGTGGCAGAGACTCAAGAGTTGCAGTGCGAGAAAGGACTTCCCGCAGCCGTGGTCACCTTGAATCTGCACGCGAACCGGAGACGGTGTCGGCCATATAAATCGTCGAACCGGGCTCACATCGCCCTGCGTCCCTTGAGAGCGTGGTGAACCAACGGCCGGTTCCTGAACCAATGTGTCAAAACGTGCTTCACCCTCTTCGCGCAGCGGTGCCCAAGAAAACGGATCCCCCTCTCCCGTAAACACGTCAATCACCTGCGGCGGGGTGAGAACATCGGCCATATCCTCCTGTAGGTACGCAACAACGTCATTTTGCGACCGCGGATGAGCCAGTAAGTCATCCAGTTCCTGCAACACCAACTCTTCCCCAACAAACAGAAAGTCGTACACCCCCACCAGACACAGGTCTCGTTTGAACGCATCCGACTCATGCACGCTGGCCCCGACAAGCACCACGCGTGCACGGCTTTGCGATACACGGCCAAGTGTCTGAAGAAGGCTGTGTCGGTTTTGGATCATCCATTCGCATACCACGAGCGTATCCTCCACTTGCCACGGGATCTCGTCGATTCGTCTCGCATACGCGAGCCATTCGCTCCCTTTGTACCGATCACGCAAATCGACAGGCAATGCCATATACAACACAGGCTGTTCACTCCTTTCGCGATTCTTTCCTTTCGGATTGCCATGAGAAATCTGCTCGGATCACACAGACACGCTCGCTAGCATCAGCACGCGAAACCCGAGCGTCAAACGACCCACCTCCCATCACGACAACGGTAACACGGCAAATTGGCCCTTTGGTGCCAACCCGGTGCCAAGTACATTCGGTTCCGAAACCTGCCGCACAAAACCAACTGAAGGTGTGTTAGGGGCCTGTCGCCATTTGGGTGGGCGCACGTTGTCCGGTGACGGTCAGTTGGGGCAAAGGGCTTGCTACCATGCCGGACCAAGAAGAGGTGGTGTTTGCGTACCGCGCGGATGCATTCGGGATTTGATGCAGAAAGTACCACGTCGGGTAACCGAGTGCCTGTGCCAGGTTCGGGTTCGTCCAGGTGACCGATGCCCCCGACTGTGTTGTGATCGTCGCGCTCGATGCGAGACGTGCAGCGCTGCCAGGGTCGCCCGTCAGATTCCACGCGGTCAGTTGCGCGTAGGACGTGGGCACACCACCGGTTGCGTATTTGGGGATCCGCGTGTACACCCAGCCGTATTCGGTGGCAGGCGGTGGGTACCCGTTCCCGTACGGATCCCAGCTTGGCACATCCCCCTCGCTCATCAGAGTGCCGGGAAGGAGCGTAAACGTCTGCGTCCACGCGCGCGCATCCCCGTCCGGGTTGACCAAGTTGAAGTTCGCATTCGACACAGCGGGCAAATCGTGTGGTGAACCGCTCCACTCCAGGCGATAGGCCATGCCGCCTCCAACGCGCACATACACAGCTGGACTGCGCGCCGGATTTCCGTAGGTAGGTTGCGGCGTGGCACCGCCAAGGGTGGAGCCATCCACATAAGCATCGCTGTTTTGCTGGGAGGCACCCGGATTCGTCGGCGACCAGACATCCCCCGGCTGGCCTGGATCATAGAAGAGTCCGGTCACTTGAAAGTGGCTTAGATTCTGCGGGTAATCATGATGATAGGTGATGGGCTCGTCCACCCAGACGTAGGACACACATCCCTGTCCATCTGTTCGGGCTTGGAGTTGCCAGTGGGTGTCGGTCCAGGTCAACATCTGTCCGCCGGATCCGTCTGACGTCCACGAGTACGACAGCACAAAATTTCCCGGCATGGGTGGAACCGACGACGGTGTGCATCCCCCACCGCTTGGGGGCGGTGAAGGTGTCGGAGGCGGTGGGGGTGGTGGCGTGGGCGATTTCGTGACCGTGAACGATGCCGTTGCTGCCGTCGCGGCGCGGTTATACCAGTCCTTGACGTACAGGTGGATCACGTATCGACCGGGTGCAAGGCTCGTCGTGTCGATCACGTTTTGCGTCCCGCTGTTACCGTCCGTCGATTCGACGAACGTCGGCGGATATGTCGTCGCCCCGCCCCCCGTAACCTCCACCATGGTGGCTCCGTTTGGCGCGTACAGCGTCTCGCCGTTGTACGATGCGCGACCCTGCAGACTCGATTCACGAAAACTCTGGGACGTTACATCCTGACCGGAGGCACTCGTTACCGTGACGTACTCAAAGTGATAGGCGGTGTGATACGCCTCGATCCACGCGTGGTTTTCAAACTGCAGAGGGATGCCCTGCGGAACATGGGTGGAACCGACAATGGACACCTTCGCCCGCGGCGGATCCGTAGCATATACGGGCTGATCGTACCAGGGATGGCCAGGTACAAAGGACGCCCCGCTCATGTCGACAATCTGTGAGACATTGGAGACGGGAAACGTCTGTCCGGCACTGTCCACGAACGTCGTGTTCCACAGATGAGCCTGTACGTACGATGGATCGCCTTTGAGTGCGGCGATCCACTTCAACACGGTGGACTGCCCAACCATCTTATAGCCGTTGTTCGAAGAGATGGGCACACCGTTGTGACTGACGTGATCGAACCCCCAGATACCGCCGAGGGTGTCGTTGCCGTTAGAAATCGGCATGCCATCCGATCCGTACTTGTAGCGATCACTTCGATCCTGAATGTCGACCAGCGTCGGATCGTTCGTCTGTCGGATGGCAAATTGGGTACCTCCGATAATCTGGCCATTCGGGATAAGGGTACCCGCAGTGCCCGGTGGATTGTCCGCCCGCGCCACGTACGCAAGCGCGGTATCCGTCATGCTGAACATCACGGACAACATCGCCATTACAGTCGAGGCAGCTTTCATCCAACGTATCGGCAAACGGCCCATTTTCTTCGCCACCTTTCTCAAAATTTGTCTATCGAGAGCAAGACAAACTAGACAATCCGGGCGTGCAAATCCACGCCGCGTTGCCGAGCCGAATGGTATACTGATGAAAATAGAAGATGAGGAGGCGGACTTGAATGGCTGTGAATAAAGAGGAGTTCTATCGGCTGATTGACCAAATCGACGATCCCATCGATTTAGAGACCGCTTATGCGGCTGTCAAATCCATCGTGGAACATGATGATCAATCCTGGTACTGGACAGAAGAGTGGCAAGAAGGGGAACGTGAAGCAGACGCAGACAAGGCGGCAGGACGGGTGAGCCGGGCATACGATTCCGCCGAGGACATGATGAGAGATCTTTTGGGTAACAGCGAAGAGCGCCGAACCCCATGAAGCTGACACAGACCGAGCGCTTCATTCATCAGTTTCGACGCCTTGCTAAAGGGAACCCTCGGGTCGTGGCACAGGTGGAAAAAACCTTTCGATATTTGATTGCTTTCCCTCCTGCACACCCATCCTTACGCATGAAACGGGTACAGGGAACCGACGCAGTTTTTGAATGCTCTGTCAATATGGATTTGCGAATCACCTTTGAATTTGTACATGAGCACACCATTCTGCTACGAAACATCGACCACCATGACAAGGCGCTAAAACACTACTGAACCCGAGAAAACACCCCACTTTGCTACGTTCATCCGTTCCAAACTGGCTGTCCACTACTGTCTTTTATGACTGGAATCTGCATGCCACCGAATGACGTACTGAAATCCAGTTGAACAAACGTCGTGTCACGATTAGACATGATCTTGCTCACCCCTAGTTCCGCATGCCCCTCCGTTCGCACCAGAATCTGCTTTACCGCCAGCTTGACACCACCGTTAGAGGGATCCCTCGAATCGTATCCATCAAAACCGTTAGCCACGGTCCATGTTCGACCACCATTCACACTGAACTCCGTGTGATTCCCCGACTTGTTGAACAGGGATCCGGCCGTGATTTCCATCGCATCCGTATCCGACAGACCTGGAACTACGAAGGTGAGTCTCCCTCGCGACTGCACCGAAAACGTGATTTGATCCGCCAGCCGGATCGAATTCTCCTGCCCAGCAGAAGCCACCTCCGCTGTCACATTCGGATTGTGTGCAAATGCAACCTTGGCATCGTAGGGTTGAAACCACACGCGATACGACCCATCCGAGGTTTTTGAGTAGCCTTGGTAGAGATCCGCCAGATTGGACATCACCTGCGTCTCCTCTGTCGACGTCATCGTCCCCTGAGTGACGCCGAGATTCAACTGGACAGTATTCGCCCACGCCACCGTGTTGCCCCCTGCGTTCCAGGATAAGTCGCCGTCCGGAATCCCTACATACGCTTGATAGGCGTGATCCACAGTTTTCAGCGGGATTTTGTCGAATGCGCCAAAATGAGTTGGGCTATCTGGCAGGAAATATCCCTTGGTCCATGCGGCGTGCACGTACGGCCAGTCGGCAGACGGGACATCATCAAACGGATTGACGCCGCTCGGATCTGGAGCGATGTGGAGCGTCTGGGCAAAATCCTTGACGACCTGCATCTTTGTAACGGGTACCGCTTGCAGTGTGGTCATGGACCAAGTCGTGCCATCCCATGTCGATGTAATCCCGATGCGATCGAGCACCTGCATGAGGTACCAGATTGGAACATAGGAGGTCATGACCTGTCCACTGAAATCGCGATGCACGACGCATGGCGCAAATTCGACCGGACGTCCGTTCAGTTCGATCCGGATATCTCCACTCGGCGGGGAACTGTTTTTCAAGGATGTTCCGTCCTGGACTTCCTGGGTAGGCATCGTCAAGTTCCAATTCTTTCCGTTCCACGAACTCTCGATACCCAAGGGCTTCAGCACCTGAAACAGGTACCAAATGGGCAGCCAACTAGTTGGCTGCGTTGCACCGGATTCTCTCCGAACCATATGCTGTGGGCTCATCAGCACCTTCCCGTTCCACTCAATACGCGTAGGATACGCCTTTGAGGCTGAAGACACCGTGGCTGCCAATACTGGACTTGCGGAAAGTGAACCCAGTAGCGTCGCCGCCACGAACAATGGGATTGCGTTTTTTCTCATCCGTTCCACACCGCCCTTTCTTCAGATGTTCCCATGCTAGCACGGGAATTTCATTCGATGGTGCCGTTGCAGTGCCAAATCACCTTGGGATCCCGATTCTCCTGATTTTTCGAACCATGAACGCGTGGACACGCGCTTGACACCTTGAGATTTGCTCTGGAATCCACTTCTGTCAACCATTTTTCTATAGGCACCCTTCTGTCCCAGAGGTGGCACCAGCACCTATGAAAGCCGATGTATCCTCGAATCAGTGCCCCGCGTTTTCCCACCAGTGATATCCCCTTCATCAAAAGACCAACGTCCAACAGCTCATCACTCGGCGGTTACGCCACAAGGAGGTCTCCCATGAAGTCGCTTGGATTCCCGACCTTTACTCATGAATTTGAAGAAACCGGACGCAGCACGAACCCGGACGGAACGACCTCTGTCACGTTTCGCCGTGACCACTGCGCCCTGACCGTCACCTACAACCGCCCTTCGCGAGACGCGCTGGACAAATTTATCACCACGTGGCAGGAGATTCTCCTGAACCTTGTCGACCTGCCAGAACCAAAATCTCCTCACCAAGCAGAGTGAACACCGTCCACTTCCTCTTCCCATTCTTGCGACCAAATGGGGGCTCCTTCTCCCCCCAGCGCCTCAAACAATTTGTGGACCACGTACGTCCGTTTTCGGAAAAACCCCCGGCGAGAGATGAACAGAGCCTCCCAGATAAGTGCGTTGTTCATTCGTTCGAAGTATTTGAACTTCACCAATCTCAGTTCATCAGTGGTGAGGGCGAGCAGTGCATTTTCGAGGATCTGAACCCGCACCTCGAGTGGATGGATATACACCTCTTCAAATTCAAGACGCTTGGCTACACGTTCATACGTGACATCTCGAACCGAACCTTTGCAAAAGGAGGGCACGGGCCGGAATCGGCGCCCTCCGTCCGGGAGTTCTTCCAACTGCGTGTGCAGGTTCTGAAGTTGCCGTTGCCAGACTGGATACGCGTACAGCCACGCCTCCACTTGATCGATGGGTACCTCTCTCATGAGCGCTCCCCCCACTTGTTCTGTCGTACGCGTCCCTTCACCCGCTTGTACGCATCGTGCTGCATGAGCTTTTCATAGGCCCGGTGTGTATCCGGGTAACAGGGGGTTGTTTCCTTTGCGATGGGCTTCTCCTGGGCTTCCGCTGGTTTCTTAGGCTCAAGCATTTCCGTCCATCTCCTTCACGTTCGTTTGTTCACTTTTGTGAACATTGCAGAGACAAAAAAGGTCGTCAAACTTTGCTCCCAATGCCACGCAAAATTGCCTTGCCGCCTGCGGGCTTGGATGGCGCATCCCTCGTTCCAGTTGGCTGACATACGCCACGCTGTAATCGACTTGCTGCGCCAGCTCACGTTGCGACAACCCCTTGACAATCCGCGTTCGGGTGAACTCGTCCACTTTCACAAGAATCAGTCCGCTGAACTTCGACATGAGCACGCCTCCCGTTTGGCCTACAAATGATGGTAAGGAAATCATAGTCTCGTCCACAGAATCTGACAACCGTATTTTTGTTCACTTTTGATTACTTTTATGATTGCACCCTCACCACCCGGATGGTATGATTCAGACCAGTGATGCATTGCACTGGGAGCGGTGAAAGTGAACGAGGATTTTGGGTCTTGGCTACGCAAAGTGCGCCTGGAAAAACGATGGACACAACGGACACTGGCAGCGAGGTCCGGGCTATCGCTCGGGTATATATCCAGTGTGGAAAACAGCAAGCGCAAACCAAAGACAAGTTCCCTTGTGGCACTCGCGCAAGCGCTCGATATCCCCTACGCACAGGCATTACAGTCGGCCGGGTATTTGGACGACGGCTTGGTGCTCTTTGCGCACCGCTTGCGAACCACACGCACAAATCTCGGAATGACAACAAATGAGTTGGCTTCGTTGTGCAGCGTATCGATCAGAACGCTGGAACGCTGGGAATCTTCCCCGAAATCATGGCCAAGCGAACAAACGTTGGCCAAACTCGCAGCCGCACTGACAGTATCCGTCGAGTATCTGCGCGGACAGTCCGATGCCACCACCAGCTACCCCATCGATTTGCAAGAGATTCTGGAGCAACCGGATCTAACCTACAACGGCGTGACGTTGAATCCGGAGCAATTGAAATTCGTCCGCGACTTCCTCCAAGGCGTCATCCAGCTTTCTGCGCACCAAGCCCCTGCATCGCCGCAAAAGAGACCGCCAAATCGTAAGTAAACCAGGTTCACAAAATTCTATACAAATGTGGACACATGGCAGGAACTAGAAGCTGGGTTGCCGAATTCAATCCGCATACCCCAATCTATGGGAGGTGTACGGATGTTTATCTTTCCGGATCTCTCGAATGAACTTCACGCCATGCAAGATGCAGGCATCGTCATCAGCCCTTGGCTCGCCGGACTGTCCAGCGAGGGCCGCTTGGATGCCGCCCTATACAGCGATATGAGCACACGTGCCCGTGAATTCGCCCATGTCCACTGGACCGAGGAGGAACGAGTGCGCGTACTGCATCATTTTCCATCTCCTGACCGCATCCCACAAATCGCGGTGCATGAAATCGTCGCCTCCATCGCCGTGTACTTGGCGCACGAGCGGACAGGGCAGTTAGAAGTGGATGAACCGTTAATCGAAGAGGCTATGAAGCTGGTGACCCAGTTTGTGAGTGAGCACAGTTTTGGCACCTTGCTGCAGTTATACATGCTCGTCACTAGTTGGGAGAACCAAAATGCGTTGAAACACTTTGGTGAGATTCCAGAACGCAACTTCGTGCTCGGTGGCTGGCACCGTCCCTGGGTCGACTACAGTCTTGGTGAGGAATTGATGTTTGCCGCCCTGCTTGGCAACGTGGAAGTTATAGAACGCGATGGACATCGCTTTGTCCGGTTGACAGAGGAAGGGGAGCAGGCGCTCGAGCGTGCCTCCGAGATGCTGGAGCAAGCAGGCTATTTCAAGCAGCGGCTGCAGTTCCTGCGGATCTCGCAGTTCAATCTCTACGACGCGTATGAGCAGGTGGCCGATGAAATCTGGCCCGATACCCCACAGCAACGAAAGGACTTTGTCCAATTTGTCGGTATGCATCCGGGAATGCGGGTGTTGGAACTCGGTTGCGCCAATGGGCCTTTGACTTTCGAAGGCGGATTGGCAAATGCAGTCCAACCCGGTGGCCACATCATCGCCGTTGACCCATCAACGGGTATGCTAGCGCGCGCCCGAACAAAGCAGCGGTCTTTACAGATTGATTGGATTGAATTTATGTACGGACGAGCAGAATCATTGCCCTTTGACGCAGGTTCCTTCGATATGGTACTCGGTACAGGATTCTTGCACTTTACGGATCTCAAACTATCCATCCCGGAAATGACGCGGTTGGTGCGCCCCGGTGGCGTGATCGGGAGTTGGCATCCACTAAAGGCTGACCTGAACGTCCCCTTCTTTCGGGAGTGGTTTGCACCGCTCTTTGAACTCGCCGCGAAGCGGGCAGAACGTCCAAGGGATTTTTTGATCGAACCAAACACGGTAAATGAAGCGTTGGTCATGGCTGGATTGATTCGAGTGGAAGAACGCAGCATGCCTGTTATCACAATGTTTCATGACCCAGTCAAAGTTGTGAATCACTTCATTCGTGGTGTGGGTTGGTTCAGCGAGGAACTGGCTCCACTCCCCTGGAAAGCGCGCGAAGACCTGATTGAAGACTTGATCGAGCGAGGCAAGTACGTCTGTGAACGGTTCACTCCGGAGGAACGAGTATTCCGTTTTCCGGGACAAGCCATTCGCGCCAAGCGCCCTATTCGGTGATTCTGCAATTGCCGAATAGGTTCTGAAAGTATCCATTGCATCAACAGACAAACAAATTGACAAGGGCAAACTCTGCGAAAGCAGGGGACGCAAAACTACAGGGGCTATCGGCGAAAGATTTCATTCGCCAACCGCCAGCCAGTTGCCGATTTGACGATGTCCATCGGCGCACATCGCTCCCCTGCCCCATGAATTTGTCCCAAAATGGGGGCATATGCGATGCGGGTTGACGAGGAAGAATCGCGCATTGGTTTGGGAGATGATTGCTACCTCGACCTTGATGGCGAGTTTCTCATGAAAGACGGCGAACGTTTATTCCTCACAGCCATTGCCTTTCGCCTGCTGCGGTTTTTTGCCGAACATCCAGGCGAGATTATATCTAGCCAAGACTTGATCCGCCGCGGCTGGGGCAAGGACAGCATGGTGGAACGCGATGAACTCTACGTCTACATCAACACCATTCGGGCAAGCTTGGAAGATACCCCTGGCAGACCACGCTGTTTGAGGACCATACGAGGCCAGGGGTATATCTTATATCCTCGTGACAAAAGTTCTCTGTGGTAGAGTAGAATTCCCTCGTAATCACTTATGATCTCAGAATGGGGTGATGACATAATGCAGTCTGATCCTTGCGCTGAACGGATCACTGTGATCTGTCCATTTATTTACTCCCATGCTCCGATTCGAATCGGAGGTATCGATTTTCAAGTACTTAGGCGGGATCAGGTCTACGATGACGACTTGCTTAACGCCGCCTCTCGAAAAATGCGGATTTTCCGCAAAACAAAGGAACTACCGGTTGATTCCAGCTTGGTCGTCGTACTTGATGGGCAGCAAAGCGCCAATGCATTCCGGACGGCCGTGCTCTGCTTAATGTATATGGAACTCATCCGCTCGTCTCATACCAATGACGATTGCTTCGCAGATCATTTCGAGTATGACCAGGTTTGGCACGAACGGGACGATTCATCCATCACCTTGTTCGAGCGCGGTAGGTGGCTTGTCGGAACCGTGGACAGCCTAGTGCGCAATCTACCAGGAGGATTACAGCCCAGGTGCATTCGTGCCTTTGACGAAATAGAATCCGAACAGGCCAATCAATTGTATGGCTTGATGAGTTCAAATCAAAGGGTTCATAGTGCCATCCGATGGTACTGTAAATCGTTCCGCTGGTGTATGGACCGGGAAGATCGACTCATTTCCATCATCACCGCATTCGAAGCACTCATGGAAATCACAAGATCGGAAAAACGAAAGTACAACAACTCGATCAAAGACCCGATCGGATACCAACTGATGGAGCGTCTCATAGACCATCCTGACCTGCATCACTGGTTTGTTGCCGCGTACACGGCACGCAACGCGCTGATGCATGAAGGGTATAGTGAGTCTGAAGCGTTCACTTATCACGATTCTGCCAACAACGCACCCATTCAATCACATGAAGGCATTGCGAGAGTTGTCTTCGATTTCTTGATTCGAGCCCTCTCAGATCAAGCACCACCCACATCCGATCTTGCGGTTTCTTTAATGAACCTGGTCAAATCCGACGTCATTATTGGGGCAGTTACGTCAAATCGCAGGAATCTATGTGAGGCGATCGATCTTCTCTGCTTGCCAACGCCCTCAGTTTCACAACTTCTCGAAGCGTGTGCCAAGCTGTCCCGTATCAACAAAATCGATCTGTCATTGACGAGTGAACAGTGCGAATCCTACGGGTTGGATCTCCAACGGATCGCTGATGGCTTGCCCAATGAACACGACATGGTTCTCAGGTCCACAGTAGCGAGCAGTTTACGGCATGCTTGTCATCACTTGGACTATTTTCGACAAATATTGAGAACCCATTCAGGCTGAAGGACTTCAGGTCACTCCCTGTGAAATTAAAGGCCCAAATCGCCTATTCCAACTGGATTGAAATGCAAGGATGATAGGCTATTCAGAGAATAGGCAGCAAACGTCGTGCAATCACGACGCCAGCTTAGCAGCGATTTAGATCGATTGCTCCAATATTTGTCCATTTTCCTTCAGCCAGTTTTTCGCCTTGTCCATCGTCGGCGCTTGGGCTCGGACGATGTTCCAGAAACTTGGCGTGTGATTGGCCTCCAAGAGATGCGCGAGTTCATGAACGATCACGTAGTCGATGACAAACATCGGAGCTTTGATGAGGCGCCAGTTGAAGTTGACGTTATCATTCATTGTGCAGGAACCCCATCGATAGCGATTGTCCGCGATCTTCACCTTGGAAACATTGACACCCAACTGGCGAGCATGTTGCAATACCCGCGGGACAATCTTCTCTTTCGCTCTCTGGATATACCAATTTCGAAGCGCCTCTGCCCTTTTGTCTAACGGTGAATCGGGGATCAGAAAACGCTGCTCAAACCGAATCTCCTTGAATCCGGAATTCACGATTTCAATCCGATATTGCCGTCCCAAATAGAGGGCAGACTCGCCGCTCACCAGTTCCTTCCCCGGAGCATGAGGTAAGTCTTGATATTTTTGTGGATGCCCGATTTTCTCGTAGATCCACTGACGTTTTGCGGTTACAACCTTCTCGATTTGTTCGTCAGAACACCCTACTGGCGCATGAACAACAACACTGCGGTCGCGTTCTACAGTAATGGTTAGCTTTCTTCGCTTTACAGATCGCTGGATAGAATAAGCAAATTCCAACTCCATCACTCCGCGTAGAGAATCATATCATGGTTCTTCTCGGCAATTTCCATGATCCGGCTGATGATGTGGGCTCTATTTCGAATCAGGTCTGGCAACGCCAAGAAGTCGGATGAAAGCAGGACGGATTGAAGGTCTGCCCTCAGCTTGTTACGAGCCGGAATGCTCTCCCAAAATCCGGTTAACCGAAGCTCCCGCTCCACGACCAAAAAAATTTGTTGCGTCAGGTTTACGAGCAACGCAATCTCATCGTCATTGAGATCCTTCTCGTCAAACACCTCGCGTTTTAGACTTCGGAAAAATGGCATCTGCTTCTTCCGGTGTAGCCCGTACGTCGGCTCTTTCTGGACGTTCATAATGCGTTCGCGAAGTTTTTCTAACTCCTCATAGATCTGCGCCCAGTTGTTGCGAAATTCCTCGAATATGGCTGACAGGGCGGCTGCAAAGGATGCTTGAAGGTCCGGGTCATCTTCGAGTTCCACATCGAGATGATGTCGAATCGCGTGCTCTACTTCGGCCGCTTTCGTTTTCGTTCGTTTGCGCTTCCCAACCTGTTTTTGAAAATCTTCATCCAAGATGGAAATCGGCTCCACCTTGACTTCGATGCCCTTGGACGCAAGATATGCGTCCGCAATGCCTCGAAGCTTCGAAGGAATGCCTTTCATACTAAGGCGCTCGTCTCGAAAGTGCTTGCCAGCTAGCACGTTAATTTCTGTGAGCGCCAAATAGTCCGCTTCATAATCGAGCGCCTGGCGGGCTGGATACACCAAGTTCATACACTGGGTGAACTTTTTAAAGGCCATCATAAAATCAAAACGCAGGTCCTCATCGTAAAACAGATCAAAGAACGCATCATGATCCGTCAAATCGGTCAACCCGTGTTTCTTTAGAAGTTCCATGATGGCTGCATGACTGGCGATCAGTTCGCGCAGCTCCTCTTCTGGAAAACTGATGGCATGGGTGATCTCTTTTTGTTCCCGCTCATCATAGGCGTCAATCGCTTTTTTCAAATGGTGGCCAATTCCGACATAGTCCACCACAAACCCCTTATCCTTGTCGGATCCGCTGACGCGGTTAACGCGAGCAATCGCCTGTAAGAGATTATGCGCAATGATCACTTTATCAAGATACATGACCTGCTCAACCGGGGCGTCGAAGCCTGTCAAGAGCATGTTGTTGACGATCACAATGCCAAGATCACCCTTGACACCATCATCCTCGGCGCCAAAGGCCATTTTGAAACTCTTGATACTCGCCTCGTGTTTCGAACTGTCTGTGTAGGGTTTGAGATGTGGCAGGTCGTTGTGATTGCCAGAAATGATGACGTCCGTCTTCAGCTTCCTGAGTTGATCCAGGTCAAGCTTTCTTGGGTTACGCAGTTCCAACTCAGCCAATTGTTCCGACAACGCTTGATCAATATGACTCTTGTACCGCACAGCCGCTTCACGTGACGTGGCGACCACTTGCGCCTTATAGCCATTTGGAAAGACGTGCGTCAGGTAGTGTTTCACCATGTCTTTCGCCTTCGCTGCAATGGTGGGTTCAGCCTCTAAGTAGGCATCCCGAGACCCAAACCCGAGAATTTGCATGCGTTCTTTGAGGTTGTACTCACTAAATACATCTTCAAATGCGGTGTCCATACCGGGTTGATCCGCGACTTCCGCATTGTGCGTTCGACCCTCATAGACGATTTCTAGAGTGACACCATCCTCAATCGCCTGACGCATGGTGTATTTGTCAATATAGTCCCCGAATACCCGCTCAGTCTTGTCAATGGGCGTGCCCGTATAGCCAATTCGGGACGCATAGGGAATGCCTTTATCAAGGTTTGCCCCGAGCCGTTTGTATTGAGAGCGATGCGCCTCGTCAGTCATGACCAAGATGTGTGGACTTGCATTCAACTCTGGGAATGTCTCCGTTAAATCCTCTTCGCGAAACTTGTGAATCATAGCCATAACAAGATCGGAGGAGTCTGATCGCAATAGTTCCTTGAGTCGCTTGATGCTGTCCGCTATCTTGACGGTAAAGCCAATATTCCGACTGGTTTCACTCAACTGATCCTCCAACTGCGTACGATCGGTTACAAAAACCACTTTCCACTGGCACAGCTGTGCATGGAGATACATCTCGCGGACCATGAACATCATAGTCAATGACTTTCCAGATCCTTGCGTGTGCCATATGATGCCGCTTCGCTCACGAGGGTTTCTACCTTCCAAGAGACGCTTGACGGCTAGCTTAACGGCTCGGAACTGCTGGTACCGACCGACAACTTTAATCGTTTCCCCTTTGTCGTTGGTGGAGAAAAGCGTAAATGTGCGAATCAAATCCAGAAGATTGTCATGGTCCAACATACCAGCAACCAGGCGCTGCTGGTCATTCGGGCCGCTGCTGCCATGCTCAAGGTCATCGATCGTGCGCGGATACGGATCGGCCCAACGGTAGAAGTGTTTTTCGCTATGAGTCGTAATCGTCCCGAACTTTGCCTCGTTGCGGCAGGTGACGATGACAAGCTGGTTGTAATAAAACAGCGGTGCACTGCCTTCCCCTTTTGTCCCACGCTGTTCGCTGTATCGGAGTAGTTGATCAATGGCCTCCGGGATCGCATCTTTCACCTTGGGCGACTTACATTCAATCACACCGATGGGTAAGCCATTGAGAAATAGAACGATATCGGGGATGATGTGATGCTCCGTGCCGAGAATGCGCACTTTGAACTGACAAACAGCGATAAACCGATTGTTGTCCCTGTGCGTAAAATCAACGAAACGAACCGTTGGGCTCTTTTCACCGGTCTGACAATTCTCACTGACGCTGGTATTTTCCAGCAGAAAGTGAAACACGTGACGGTTGTTCTGGATTAGATCCGAACTAGGGAAGCTCGCAGTCAATTGTTTGACGACTTCTTCCACCTGATCGTCTTCCAACCAGGGATTGATGGCTTGGAGCCGTTCACGGAGAACAGGTAACAAAACCACCTCGGTAAAACTCTCGCGGTAACTATCCGCTGGTTGCTGACTCTTATCAAGATTGATAATTTCCCAATCCAACTCCAAAAGCTGCTCCAACAGAGGTTTCTCGACGTGGTTTCGCTCGTCCATTCTGATGTGTGGAGGTGTTTTGTCCTGAGTCATCCATTCATCACCTCCGTTTCGTTGAGCAGTGCAGTGACACGTTTTTTACCTGTCATCAAGTCTTGCATCAGTGCAGTTTTCAGGGAGTATAGCTTTTGCAGTTGATCGCTGTTACCCTGCTCTGCTCTCTCAAACGTCTGCATTCGGGATGAAATCTCGTTCATCTCATTTATTGATTGAGGAATTGGGACTATCGGCGATAGAATCTCACTTTTTGACAAATGCGGGATGTCCATACCCTTTTGCTGAAGCAATAACTCACGTCGATAAGCAGGTGATTGAATCAACAACCGCATGAATCCGACAGAGACGGACAATGGACGAAACCTCCCCACTCGCTGCACTAAAAGACTTGGAATATCCTCTTCTCTAAGCAAGCTAACCTTGAACCCTTGCTTTGTAAATGTTCGATCCATCCCGATTATCAAATCACCTGCGGCAAGCTCATAATCGAGGAACTTGCTTGCAATTGAATCAGGGAGGTATTTGCGATCCTTCCAATCAGACCTACCATTGCCTACATTCTCTCCACGCAGCAAACGAATACCGTCTTCAGAAAACCATGAACTCTTAAAGGCATAACCTACCTGCAAATCAACGATAGAAGACAATGGCTCCGCGTTCCACTCCACCGGAATCCTTCCCAATGGAGAATCCTTGAATTGATGGGTCTCCTCCGAACGCAGATTCCCTTGTTCGTCGATGCCGCGAGTGAGAAGGTCGTGCATCAGTCCCGTCTTTATACGCTGTTGTTTCGCGATCAATGCTTCAGTCTGTTCAATAGCTCGATCCACAGTGGAAAGAATCTCGGCGATTTTAGTTTGTTCGGATCTTGAGATAGGAAAGCGTAATTTCCAGTTGTTTAGTTCAACCGAGTTAATCGCCTCAAACGTTGAACCCTGAGAGGCATTTCGAAACTTTGGTTCACAATACGTCAGGAAGTGTTCCAAGTAACCCGGGTCTATTCCAGTTGCTAATATTGCTGCTAGACCACGTCCTATTATGTATTCCTTATTTGCGATGTTGATTTTCCCAACCGGCGCTCTAACACTGAAAAGAATTGACCCTGCTTCCGCAACTTTCTTTACCTGTGAACAGTATAAAACCGGATTAGGCGTTCTAGCTCGGAATTCGGAACAGCCCTGAAGAAAAGGTAATCCAGTCGGCTCCTCAGAATAAAACTTCGAGTCAGGAGACTGCCCCATCGTAACTGACGCAACTTTGCCTAAACCATCTGAAATCCAGCCGTCGACAGCATTCATGCTAAGTACCCCACCCCCCTCAAGAACCCATCCAGCACAGCCAACGTCTCACTTCTCTCATGTTCCATCTCACGACTGGAGACTGCATATTTGTCCCATAGATTCTCTGCAATTTGAATCAATCCGCGTTTCTCAGCATTCAGGTAACGGTTTAACTCGTCATGAGCTACGTCGTACAATTTCTGTAAAATGAGTTGCCGTGCCTCTTCTTCGGTCAATGCGCCCCCTATGGAATTCAAGATATGGTCGGTCCTACTCAAGCGAGCGTCCAAGGCCGATTTATCTTTATTCAGTGCAGATATTTTTTTCTTATCGTCTTTGTTATGGGGATCAAGGCTCGCCAGTTGTCCTTCCACTTGCCGAATCAATTCCTGACTCTCTGCCTTAAATCCTTCTCCACCAAGACGTTTCAGTTGGATCTTCAGACCCAGTTCATCGACAAGTGCTTTGAGAGCAGTCTTACTGGTCTTAATTCGCGTCTCAAGTGCTGTAATCTGTTTCTCTTGAACTTGAAGGTTTTTCAGTTCTCGCCGAGCCGAGTCACTGGTATTGCCTTTCAGATCGTTAATCAAGTCTTTCAGAGCCTTCTTGATCACGGCTGCCGTCACTTTCTCATCCTCATCGGTCTCATACTCGATGACGTCCTGGGCGGTTTCAACGGCTTCCTCCAACTCACTTTGAGCCTGACTGATCTGCGCCTCGAGTGCTTCTATTTTTTCAGCGGTAAGCGTAAAACCAGACCCACCTATCGATGCGTGCGATCTCTTGAGATAATTGCCTCATGAATTCCATGTGGAGGCGATCATCTGTGACGCAAGAGGAGAAACAAACGTTACGAGTTCTATGGAAAGATCGCGTTCGCGATTTTCGTGCCAGCGGCATGACCGCCGCTGCATGGTGCGCAGAACATCAGCTCAAAACCCACCAATTAGGGTACTGGATTCAACAGTATGAAAAGCCGACTTCATCGAAACCCTCTCCTGCCTGGATCCCTGTACAGATCGACGAAAGCCCTCAGCCTGCCGAAGATGGATTACTGCTTCGTTTCGGTGAGTTCACGCTTGAAGTCAAGCCGGGTTTTAATCGCCAATTGCTAGTCGACGTCGTGCGTGTGCTCTCACAGCCATGATCGATAGCAGTTATGCGGGACACGACGACAATTTTAATGCTTCTTCTTTGAATTCTTTGTCGTACACTCGCATCTGGATTCCTTCTTCCTTTTTTATCATTTTGTCCAGAATTACGAGTTTGTTGACTTCACTAAAATGATACTGCTCCAGATAACCTTCCAAGTGCTCATCAGAGCAATATCGTTCGCCCGCCAAAATGGTGCGAATCCGGTTCAAAATGCTCATAGGCTTGCCTCCGCTCCCTTTTCGTGCCACACAACGCAATCGTAAAACTACGTCTCGTTTATCAGACAATCAGGATCGGCAGACATAAAAAACGTGAGCGCACAGATTCGTGAGAACCTGCACGCCCACTCCGGTTTTAAACTGCACTTACGCCACATCATATCCGGCATCTTCAATCGCCAGCTTCAAATCCGAAACCGTTGCCTTGCCTTCTTCATAGGTCACCGTCGCCTGGTTTTTCTCAAGACTCACGTCCGCCGACGTCACCCCGTCAACCGCCTGCAGCGCCTTCGTGACCGATTTGACACACCCCTGACAGGTCATCCCCTGCACCTCAATCGTTGCCACCGCCATCTCCCTCACCTCCCTTCAAATGGTTTTCCTGTGCGCACACCCGATGGCATCACGAGAATACGCTGGCCACCGAATTCGCATTACGAACGCGCTGCCATAACTCACACTGTCGAGCGAAAACGCCGCAACAACAGAGAGTTGCTCACAACACTCACCGAACTGAGCGCCATCGCGGCGCCGGCAATCACCGGGCTGATGAACCCGAGTGCGGCCAGCGGGACACCGAGTGAATTGTAACCAAACGCCCAGAACAGGTTTTGCCGAATTTTTTTTATGGTCGCCTTCGAGAGACGGATCGCAGTGACTACGCTCAAAAGATCCCCGCGCAAAAGCGCGATGTCCGCCGTCTCTATCGCTACGTCCGTGCCCGATCCGATGGCAAAACCGATCTCTGCAGTGGCAAGCGCCGGGGCGTCGTTGATCCCATCCCCCACCATGCCGACCACGTTTCCTTCTCTTTGCAGCTTTTTGACCATCTCCGCCTTTTGCTCAGGCAGCACCTCCGCAAAAACGCGCTCTGCCGCAATCCCCACCGATTGGGCGATCGCCTGTGCTGTCTTGTGGTTATCTCCCGTCAGCATGTACACCGAAAGCCCGAGCGAAGTCATCTCTGCGATCGCCTGCCGCGACGTCTCTCTGACCCCATCCGCCACCGCGATGATCCCGAGCAGTTCACGATCGCGCGCCACCCACATCGCCGTCTTGCCCATCTCCTCAAAGCCTACC
>NZ_LPVJ01000004.1 GCF_001516615.1 Ferroacidibacillus organovorans
TCCATGGCAGATTGACGTTACGGCCGCTCCGCCAATGGCGGTGAACAAATCACCGTCAAACAGCGTGAGCGGCTACAATATACAGTGATAACTAGAACGGTCGGATGACTTGTGGATAACTTCATTTGGATTTTCCAAGAATCTTTGGTAATTGACTTTATATACCGGAATAATCCCCATCGACATTGTACCTAGGGCGTTGTCGATATCCAGCACCATACTCCTTTCATCTAAGCTCGTAAAAAATTCGTAATGCTCAGTCTCTATGTCACTCTTGTGCACACTGACTACAAACTGCTCATGACCGCATACAGGACAATCGGGATCGCGAGCCCAACTGAAATTATCCGCTACACCGGACATCAGGTTGATACGAAACAATGAGTTTGACGGTACGGTACGAATATCATGGTTCCCTAGAATTTGTAATACTTTTGCTGCTTGAAGAGATCCGAACACGCCGCAAAGAGGCCCTAACACACCTACACTTTCACATGTATCCCCTGAGTCAGGTAGATCACCAAATAGACAGCGGTAGCACCCCATACCTGGACTAAAGCAGACAAGTTGTCCATCATAGCCAATAACGCTTGCATCCACCCAGGTCTTGTGCAACTCAACAGACACTTGGTTTATTACATACCTCGTGCGAAAATTGTCCGAACCATTAACCACGATATCAAACTTGGATATAATGTCCCTTGCATTATCATTGGTTAAGTGTTCGTCAAATACAGTTATTTTTGTGTCTGGAAACTGAGAACTAAGACGTTTCCCCAACGTAACAGCCTTATTAGTGCCCACATCACCTTCGTGGAAGGCAATTTGTCGAGCCAAGTTAGACATCTCAACGTGGTCTCCATCAATTAAACCAAGGGTACCAATACCAGCAGCAGACAAATACATCGTTGCTGGATTGCCCAGTCCCCCAGCTCCAACCACTAGCACCTTCGAAGCCTGAATGCGTCTGTGTCCATCATATCCAATGTCCTGCAATATTATTTGGCGGCTATATCGGGTGTAATCACCACCTGAGATGGCGAAAATCACATCTATGGTATCGTTGTCATCTACCGGGGTTGCCGAGTCAAATACTCTTTCCTTGTTAAGGAATACGATGACAGTTGGCCTTAGAATATGTTTCCCTTGAAATAACCTCTTAGATACTCCTTCTCGTTGAGCGGATATTTCCACGAGAGCTTCAATTACTGTGGACGCTTGTACAAGTACGGCTGTTTGAACGATCCCGGGGATATTAACGGCGACCATATCTCTTCCTCCTATTCGTATTTATAAGTTCAGCTTGTGATCAGAGAGTCTTCCCTGCTTCAGTAATTTTATTGAGAAGATGGCGAAGGTGAGTAGCACACTTCCCCCCACAGTAGCGACAGTTCCTAAGAGGGACCAGTGAGTTAGCAGCACACCCGTTAATTCTGAACCTAGTATGATTCCCAATACTGTGTAAGCGTAAAACCAGACCCACCTATCGATGCGTGCGATCTCTTGAGATAATTGCCTCATGAATTCCATGTGGAGGC
>NZ_LPVJ01000005.1 GCF_001516615.1 Ferroacidibacillus organovorans
GCGCCACCCACACGACTGAAAGACGAGAGTTCTTTGAATCCAGGTTTACATAAACGAGCCATGGTTCACACCCACATCGCTAAGAGATAGGCCGTTAGATGCCTTCTCGTCGATTTTTGGGGTGTACCAGAAATGTCAATAGTTTTATTGTGATTTCATAAACTTTACACAAAAATAGAGATCCAAATTTATACAGCAACTGCATAACTCATGATTAGTCAATAATGCTGGAATTCCTGACAGTGCCAAGCCTGGGCGCGCGGCGCTTGATCTCACAAAGCACACATTTGACTATACAACTGAGGATTTGCGCACGACGTTGGAAACGAATTTTCTCGGTACACACGAACTCACCAAAAATCTGCTGTCTTCTCTGACAGACAACGCAAAAATCGTCAACATCACCGTTCCAATTTCGCCGAACGACTTTTGGCACCCACTCGCATACATCACAAGCAAAGCGGCACTCAACGTGATGACACTGACTTACGCTTACGAATTTGAAAAAATGGGCAGTCACCGCCAGATTTTCGGCATCATGCCTGGCGCTGTCGCGACCGACTTAAACGGCATGGAAGCTGGTGCACACGGCGGCTTCGTCAAATCGCCCGAAGCCGCTGGGCAGATGAGTACCGACATCATCCTGTCTGATAAGAATCAAAACGGCCAAATTATTCAGTACGACGGAAAAGTCGTCACAGATTATGAGATTCAGCTGAGAGGCTAGAAACGTCAGGCTCTGTCCGTGATACAACTTCGACTAGCAACTCTAGTTACATAGCAAGTCTCTCCTTGTCTGCAGTCATTAGATGCTCGGAGCGCGGCTCTGTTGACTGTTCGCCCCCATCTTTATCCCCAGCCACCGTGGGTCTCCCCGCGAAAACTCACGATGGCTATCCACCTTTGATAAGATGCCAATCATACCTGAATGGAAAGCGAATAGGATGGTTAAGGAAAGGGGGGCATAAGGTGCATCTTTTGCAAAAACACCTTTCCAATGAATTGTTTATCATTCAACAAACCTTATCACGGCAACTTCAAAATCCACCCATCCATCATAACGCTTTTGAGATTCGCCTTCGCCAACTCTTACGGCTGGAAACCGAGGTTTGCGAGCAGGCAATGCAATCGCTACAGTTCATCCCCATCGAATTCGACACCTTAAAAGAAGAACTAACGAAACTATATTACGCTGACGACGCCGACCAACCAATGGCTCGTGCCTGGGTTCGCGCGTCCATCTGGATGCGTTTCGCTCGTTCAGAGGAATTGGATTTAATAGTGACTTCTTTGCATGAGGTATTTCACCGCTTAAAACGTATGGTCCCATTCATTGAAGAACTGTACGGGGTGGAGCAAACCAAATATATTGTGCCTTCTAAATATCGGCAGAAAACGATTTCCAAGGAGGATGGTTATGGCCTGGGAAACTGAGCGAATCGATCAAAACATTTATTCACAAGGTGAACCTGAAAAATGGATCTACAGCACATGTAACATTTGTTCCATTGGGTGTGGATGCCATATTGCCGTGCGCGACGATAAAATTGTTGGAATTCGCGGCAATCCGGAACATCCGGTTAATCGTGGTAGACTTGGCCCCAAAGGAGAACATCAGTGGTATGCCAACAACAGCTCGGATCGCCTACGTTCACCTCTGATTCGCAATCGTTCTGGACAACTTGTCTGCGCCTCTTGGGATGACGCCATGGATCTACTCGTCGCAAAAAGTAAGGAGGCACTTCAAAACCTTGGCCCCAATGGCATCGCAATCTATTCAACGGGCCAAGGATTCCTCGAAGATTATTATACCCTCGCCAAAATCGGACGCGCCGGCTTACGATCCCATCTGATGGATGCCAACACAAGACTATGTACAGCCACCACGGAGTGGTGTCTCTTGCAGTCCTTTGGTTCCGACGGTGTACCCGCCTCTTTTGATGACGTCGATCTCGCCGATACAGTGGTCCTTTTTGGTCATAACGCGGCGGAAACGGGCACCGTTTTTTTCGAGCGAATCCTGGACCGTAAGTTGCGCACCGGAAAACCCTATCTCATCGTCGTCGACCCAAGGCGTACACTCACTGCACGCGCAGCAGATCTCTTTTTACAATTACAGCCGGGAACCAATCTTCCTCTCCTTCAAGGCCTACTTCATATCATTTTGCGCAATGGATGGATTGATCATGATTTTATCGCGCGACATACGGTAGGTTTTGAGCAGATGCGCGCATCTACAGCGGCATGGACACCTGAGCGCGTCTCCTCCCTGACGGGGCTACCGCTGGAACAGATTGAAGAAACCGCTCGACATGTGGGACTTACCTCCCGTTTGGTTTGCACGACGCTTCAAGGCACCTATCAAAGCAGCGACGCCACAAGTACATGTATCGCAATCAACAACTTGCATCTCATTCGCGGACTGATTGGCAAACCAGGCTGCGGTCCCCTTCACATGGCTGGGCAACCGAGTTCCTCAACCAATCGGACTGTGGGGGGCGTTGGCACCTATCCAGGAAATCGAAACTCGTCCAACCTTAAACACATTGAAGAAATCGCACGCCTTTGGAATGTTTCCCCATCTTTATTAGAGATCGGACCTGAGGCCGGCATCGAGGAAATTGTTCACACCATGGAATCGGGTCAACTCGGTTTATTCTGGAACATCCATACGAACCCAATGGTATCTCTCCCCAACCGACAGCGCGCGCGCAAGGCCTTTCTAAACACATTTATTGTGGTGCAAGATGCCTTTCTTACAGAAACGACTGAGGTGGCAGACCTGGTTCTCCCCACCGCGATGTGGGGAGAAAAAGAAGGATTAATGGAAAATGCCGATCGTATGATTAATTTAAGCGAAATCGCTGTGACTCCTCCCCCCGGTGTCAAGGCGGATTTTTATATCTTTCTCGACTATGCGAAGCGAATGGGGTTTAAGGACAAGGATGGGCAACCTCTCATAACGTACAAGACCCCTCGCGAGTGTTTCGAAGAGTGGAAAATCATATCGGCAGGACGTCCCTGCGACATGACCGCAATGTCCTATGAGAAAATCAAATCACGACGTGGAATGCGCTGGCCAGCAAACGCTGAACATCCGGAGGGCGCCACACGTCTGTATACCGATTTTCAATTTCACACAAACGTTGACGATACACAGTCGTATGGAAAAGACACAAACACAGGGCGTTCGCGCACTCGCCGTGAATTTGAAGCACTCCATGCCGATGGCCGGGCCATCCTTTATGCATTAACGTATTATCCACCGGTGGAGCGCCCCACACAAGAGTTCCCACTTTGGCTTACCACCGGACGTTTGCTTTGGCACTGGCATACCCGCACCAAAACTGGACGAGCGCCGACACTTCAAATGGCTGCATCCAATGCCTATGTAGAAATTCACCCTAATAATGCCGCACGCTTAGGGATCATCCCTGGCGAGATGGTCGAAGTCGTCTCTCCTCGTTCATCGATTCAAGTTCCCGCACGTATCGTCGATTCCATTCGCGAAGGAGTGGTTTTTGTACCATTTCACTTCGGGAGTTGGCAAAGCAAAGAAGCCGCCAATGAACTGACGGTGGATTTTACAGATCCAGTCTCCCTTCAGCCTCAATTCAAACTCTCTTCGTGTCGTATTCATCTTTTGCGTAAGAGATATACGGGGCAACATGGTGAATCCTTTGAAAAGGTGGCGCTCTCCAACAAGCTAACCACAGAACAACTCGCTCTCGCCAACGCCATGATGCCGCCTTATCGAATTGAACCCGGAGATGTTCTTGAAATTCCATCTGTAAAGGATGTGGCAATTCCACCCTATGCGCCCTATCGTTCCTTAGATCAACTCCCCCATTTCGAACAATCGGATCTACCAGTTACCCGTTTGATCCAGTCGATTCTCCGCAATTACGACGAATAAGTGGTCAAGTAAAAGCGCATCACATTTTGCGCAAAACCGACCGATCAAAGACACAGAAACAGGCGTTCGCAGAGCTTCGTGATTGCGAGAAAGAATTGCGACTATGGGGTGCCGCCTGAGGATACGATCATTCATCGGTATGGAAGCAGGCACGTTTACGGCTAGAAAACATGCTTGAGTCACACGGATTTGACGGGCAATACGAACAGCAAGGGAGAACACAGCGTAGATAGGCGAAATTTAAACCCGGCACAACGCTTAGGCATGGTCAAAAATCAGTACGACCTCTAAGACATCGTTTGTTTCAAAACGTGGGCGTCAAGTGATGGCTCCCGAGCTCACGATTCCAAAGATCCCAAACCCGATAATGACGACCGCAGACAATCTGCTGACCCACAGAAGTACCGCTCTGTTGAGCTTTCCTCTTAGCCAACCTGCAATACCGCTTAGAAACAGCCACCAAAGAGCACTGCCAAGGAATACCCCAACAACGATAAAAGTGGCACTGACGTATTCTTGGGATGAGTTTGCTACGCCAAGCGCAGCAAATACGGCAACAAAAGACAGGATCGTGACGGGATTTGTGATTGTGAGCAAAAACGTGGACAGATAGCTCCACCAAATTCTTCGCACAGTGTTTTTAGTCGGTGCGGCCTGTTCAGCAGACCTTGTGAAAAGTCCTCGTATTCCCAGCAAAAGCAACAAAGCGCCGCCGATCAAATGAATCCATATTCGCTGGTGAATCAAGAAGTGCGATACAAGATCGATGCCAAAACCCGCGACGCTACCGTACACAGCGTCCGCTGTCGCTGCACCAAGGCCACTTACGAAACCAAATGCACGGCCTTGAATCACCGTTCTTTGGATACAAAGGAGACCAATCGGACCAACCGGAGCGGCGATTGACACTCCTATGATAAGACCCCTCAAAAAAATCCATCAATTCACCTCCGCTCTACCTTCGGGTCGATACATCTCCGAGGGGTTCCGGAAACATGGGAGGTACGAATGTCTCTTTGTGCGAACTCATCACGATGGTGGTTCGGGTTCTTGTGACACCGGGCATTCCTTTGATCTCATCGCTCACCACTCGTTCCAGATCGCGTGTTCCTCTACATCTCACTTTCAGCAAGTAGTCGTCCTCACCGGCGACATGGTGGCACTCCTGCACTTCTCGCATCTCCGTAATCCTCTGAAGGAAGAGAGCCCGATTCTCTGGACGTTCCAACATAACAGCAACAAAGGCTGTCAGGCCGCAACCGACGGCTTCGGGGTCGACGAGAACGGTGAACCCCTTAATTACACCTTGCTCCTCCAGACGATGTACACGTTCTGCTGTTGCGGGGCTCGACAGTCCAAGACAACCCGCAAGGTCTGCCCATGTTATGCGGGCATTCATCATCAGTTCAGATACCGCCTTATAATCGATCGAATCCAACATCATTCACCTTCGTTTCGTTAGTTTTTTAATTATATTACTTCAATTATAAATTGCATGCAAACAGAAAGTGGCGCCGCAGTATCAGACAAAATGTCCACTATTCCGGCGCCAATTTCCACATTCCCGAGTTCATCAGGCGTCGTTTTGAAACCTATCGTTCCAATCAAAATAGCATCACAAACATGGACAACCCTGCCACTCCATTGCCCAAAACTTGGATCTCGCCCAAGTTCATCCAGTGTCATTGGTAATACGAATTCTCGAACAGGCTCGCTTGGAAAATCACGAGGTACTTCAAGCCCTAGTATTTGTGACAACCTTGTCTTATCCTCAATAGTTGCCAGCACTAATTCTTAATTCCATGCCACTAACGATTACCGACCAGACTTCAGTGGCGACAAGCAAGCGGGAGGCGTACATGACATTCTATCGTAATGCGGAGTGGGAGTACCTCGGGCAATGCTCAAAGTTGCATTACTTTAGCTGCCCGTAGACTGATTTCAAACCGCCGGACGTCTACACTGACGCCCAGTCCTTAAAATCACAATCAGAGAAATCATTGAACGATCGGGGTGATATTGCTCTTCGAAATCCTAGGTTTGATTGCGAAGTTTTCAACGCGCACTACGCAGAGAAGGACATATCTATCTGGCCAATCGAGTGTCGCTATCCTGCCCGTATACACCAGATCACTCAGTTCGAGTCTGAGTATAGTCATACACCCGTCAACCAGAGATGGTAATTGCATTTTCGCCCCGCTAACTGAAAAACATTATTCTGTGCGAACATTTAATTCTACGTATTTGTTGAGATCTGTGATTTCACTTTCAAGAGGTAGTACATGTCCCAATCTCCCATAATAAACGATTCGCAAATACTCGCCGAATACCCTTGCTCTGCCAGCTTCACTGTTCATCCATTCATTTCTCGATATCATTCTACCTCTGTACTCTGCGTCAAATCCAAAAGAAATACAGCTTATAGGATATGGAATATGTTTTGCAAACGTTCGATATTGTCTACCAGCAGCATGATTCTTGCATACAATAAGCACGCTCTGTATTGTGGAAAAATCAAAAACCTCTTTGGTAAACAGAATGTTCTCTAATGTGTTACGCGACCGATTCTCGTACACAATATCTTTCCGTCTAACCCCGTTTTGCAACAATTCTGCTATGATTATTTCTGCCTCTGGAGTATTAGGGCTCTTCCAATCAGTGTGCTTAATACCGGTAGGGCTGACACCACCTGTAACGATGATTTTCTTGCTCAATCCCTTTTTGTAAGCCTCAATTGGTCTCTCCCAATGCCCAGGATGGGTTCCCCCAAATACAAAAACAGCATCACTGAGAACAGGAGTGACATCTGGTAAGAACGTAATATCAGTGAGTTGTTCAATTTGCTTAGAAGTTAAATCAGGCACGATCGGTTCTTTTGGAATAAGGGGATTAGCCATATATACAATCACCTCAACACAAATTCTTATTAAACACTCCTGCCCCTTTATATTATGAGACCCCCGAATTTTGGATTGACCTCTTTCATTATAAAGGTTTATCACTATGGTAGTCTGGTCTTACGGTTGGATCGCGCATTACACGCGGCAAAAGAAGTGACCGAAACCGATATGTAATTCGTTTCCATATATGGGAACAAAACTGACCCCGTCATACAATTTCATTTTTGTTCAAATAGAAACTAGGACAAAACTAGGACACAAAACAAAATCGGACTGCATACCCTGTGGGGGTACAGTCCGATTTCCCTTGATAAATCAAGGTTTTTCGTGGTGGAGATAAGCGGATTCGAACCGCTGACCCCCTGCTTGCAAGGCAGGTGCTCTACCAACTGAGCTATATCCCCAAGATGTCTGGTGGGCCTAAGAGGACTTGAACCTCTGACCTCACGATTATCAGTCGTGCGCTCTAGCCAGCTGAGCTATAGGCCCTTGCGTCGTGCGACATGTGTTAATATAGCATATCATGTGTTTACTATGCAAGGGCTTTTCTCAACTTTGAAGAGAAAATCGAAAATCTTTTTTCATCCGGAAATCGTAACGCGCGATGCTCGTCCAACTGTATCAACAACGCCGCTCACGCTTCGAGTCATCAGACAGATGAAGACCGCAGCGCAAAAATTAAACCGCAGCCGGTGTGTCTTCCAGCGGAGGCTCTGGATTCCAGGCCACCAGGCTTCCATCCTCATCCACGTGGTAAATCTTTACTTCATCTCCGACAAGCGCAAATTCCATAAAGCAATTCCAACAATAGAATTGATTGTTGCCGATCTTCCCAATATCTCTGCAATTACAGTGCGGACAGCGTTCCACGTCAATCACCTCTTTCAATCTGCTTTGGCATCCTCAGAATAACCATTTTTTTCATTTCCTAATCGGCTCGCGCGAATCTGTTTGACTGCTTTACAAAATTCATCCACCGCATAGTCGACCTCTGACTCCGTCGTCGCGCTGGAAAAACTAAACCGCACAACCTCTCTTGCCTCAGGTCCTGACATTCCAAGCGCCATCATGACATGTGACGGCTCCGCTGAGCCCGCTGAACACGCTGATCCGCTCGATGCATACACACCGCGCAGATCCAGATTCATCAAAAGGACATCCGCCTTGATTCCCAAAACTCGAACGCTCACAATGTGTGGCGCGTGAATCTTTGGAAGTTGCCATAAGAGACCGTCCAACCGTGCAGATACACACTCTACAAATCGTTCAGACAGTGCCTTAATCCGTGCAACACGAGCTTCAAAGTGCTCATGTTGTAAAGCAAAAGCGGTTGCCATTCCACTCGCGAGCGCGACACTCTCCGTACCGCCTCGCCTGCCGCGTTCCTGTGTGCCTTGCGGATAGAGTGGCTCAAACGGCACGCCCGCGCGAACATAGAGCGCACCAACACCGACCGGCCCAAAAAGTTTGTGCGCGCTAAAGCTCACGGCATCCACTGGCAACGCATTAAGATTCAAAGCAGTGACCGCAGCCGCCTGCACTCCGTCGACATGAAATGAGATTCCACGCGCGCGAAGGGCGCGCCCAAGCTCATCAATCGGCGCAATAGCACCCGTCTCATTGTTTACCCACATCACGCTTACGAGACATGTTTCGTCGCGCACCGCCAAGAGCACATCCTCAGCGTGAACCAAACCATCCGCACGCGGATTGACAAATGTCACTTCATAGCCAAGCCGCTCCATCAACAAAAGCGTACTGAGCACCGCATGGTGTTCATACGCTGTACTGACGATATGGCGATTTTTACATTTCGCAACAAGACCTGTGATGCCAAGATAATCCGCTTCCGTTCCACCACTCGTAAAGATTAACTCATCTTTACGGCAGTGAAGCGTTTGAGCCATTATCAAACGCGCGCGCTCCAATGTCTGGCGAGAGGCACGCCCTTTGCAGTGTAAACTCGAAGGGTTTCCGGACGTTTCATCCAAGCTCTTCATTATCGTCTGACGGACTTCAGGCGCGAGAGGAGTGGTAGCCGCCGCGTCAAGATATGCGGTCTCCATAAACTCCCTTCTTCCACGCGTCAAATATAAAACATATAGCCATTCTTACTGTCTTTACCATACAATTCAACAAGGTCCGCAATCGTCGTCGTACGCAATACCTCGTCAATTTTATCTTGCAAAGAAAGCCAGAACGCCTCCAGCCCGTCTCCCGTTTCATCAACGATCGCGATCGGACCTTCCAATACGTGAAGCACGTCTCCCGCAGTGATCGCTTCAGGAGAACGTGCGAGGGTGTAACCGCCATACGCACCGCGTACACTTTTTACCATTCCCGCATTTCGCAGCGGCGCAATTAATTGTTCGAGGTAATGGTCGGATAGACCTTTGCGCTCTGCAACCGACTTCAATGACACCGGACCAGAAACGCCTGACACCGCAAGGTCTACCATGAGTAGCAGGCCATAGCGACCTTTTGTCGAGATCTTCACGCTCTACACCTCTGAATCGATACACTCATACATCCTATCGTTGCCAGTATACCATACCCTAAAACCGAAATTGTGAGCTTTCTGCAACCATTTATGCGATTTCAGCGAGGATTTTCCTCTTTTCCGTCTGTGGGCCTTTCATATTTACGCGGACGTACTCGCTGTTCCAACCCTTCCGTACTTGGCGCATAAAAAATTTCGCGTTCAAGCGGCGCCGGAAGATAGTCCTGTTTAACGTGATGGTGCGGGTAATCGTGAGGGTAGCGATACGGCGTTTTCCCATCATCCTCGCGCGGATAGCTCTTATCACGCAAGTGGAGTGGTACCGCCGCATGTGGATGTGCCCGAATCGCCTCCTCAACCTTGCCAAGCGCCACGACGATGCTGTTTGATTTGGGTGACTCACAAATAAAAACGATCGCCTGTGCAATCGGAATCCGCGCCTCAGGCATCCCCACCACATCAAGCGCCTGCCACGCCGCCAGCGCTTGAAGAAGCGCCTGTGGGTTGGCCATCCCAACGTCCTCGCTCGCATGCACGATCATTCGCCGAACCGGGATGCGCGGATCGACCCCCGCATCCACCATCCGCATAAACCAGTACACCGCAGCGTCGCTGTCACTTCCGCGCAGCGATTTGCCAAACGCACTCAACATGTCATAGAGCGTCGATTCATCCACCGTCCCGCGCGCCTCTTCAAGGATCCTCTGCACGGTTGAACGTTTCACCCGCACAACACCCGCGCACTCCTCCGTTTGATACACCGCCCACTCAAGCGTCGTCAAGGCGCGCCTTACGTCACCACCGCTAAACGCGAGGAGCAAATCCCGCGCGTCATCCTCAAGCACCACCCCGCGTCCGCCGAGACCCCGCGCCTCATCGGTGAGCGCCCGCAGAACGGCCATGCGCAGGTCATCCTCCGTAAGCGGACGCAACTGCACAATCTGCAGTCGACTCAAAAGTGCCGGCGTCAGCGCCATGCGCGGGTTTTGCGTCGTACTTCCGATCAAATGGATGATCCCGCGCTCCACAGCCGGCAGCAACGCGTCCTGCTGCGTTTTCGTATAACGGTGTATCTCATCGATAAAAACGAGCGTCTGAATGCCGTAGAGACGGCGCTCTTCATCCGCCTGCACAAACACCTCACGCAACTCCCGCGTGCCAGACGAAACCGCTGAGAGTTCGATCAATCGCGCATCCGCCCGATTGGCCATCAGTTTCGCAAGCGTTGTCTTGCCGACCCCCGGCGGTCCCCAAAGAATGACTGAGCGCAAAAACCCCGTCTGCATCGCGCGATGAATCAGCGTCCCCGGCCGCAAAAGATGTTGTTGTCCGTAAAACTCCTCAAGCGAACGCGGACGCATGCGCTCCGCCAGTGGAATCGATTCGTCCATCGTCGCATACGCCCCTTTCGCTTACGCACTCACACAGCGAGAGACTGCGCGAAGCGTCGCTTCAATTGCTACGTCGTCCACGTCCACATGGGTGACAAAACGCACCGTCGTCTCGCTAAAGTCTGTCGCCAATACGCCCTCATTCGCAAGTCGATGCAAGAAATCTGCCATGCCCACCGACAGCCCTGCAATGTCTGCAATGACGATATTCGTCTCGACATCCTCGGGACGAATAGAAATCCCAGGAATCTGCGCAAGCCCTTCGGCTAGCCGTTTCGCCCGTCTATGATCATCCGCCAAACGCTCGACCATCGTGTTTAGCGCCAAAAGTCCTGGCGCCGCAATCACACCCGCTTGCCGCATGCCGCCACCCAGCGCTTTGCGCCACTTGCGCGCACGTTCGATCCAGTCGCGCGGACCTGCAAGAATGGATCCAATCGGCGCGCCGAGCCCTTTTGACAGGCAAACCTGTACCGTGTCGACGGCGGCGGCGAAATCGCACACCGCGACGCCGGATGCGACCGCTGCGTTAAAAAGGCGCGCCCCATCAAGGTGCACAGGCACCTGATGCGCCTTTGCCAACTCGTATACTTCCTTCATATAAGAGAGCGGGAGAATCGCGCCACCTGCACGATTGTGTGTGTTTTCAAGACAAATCAATTTGGTCTCTGGGTAGTGAATGTTGACACCGCGAATCGCCTTCTTGAGTTGTGAAAGCGGAATCTGCCCGCGCACCCCTGGGAGTGTCCGGGCCTGAACACCCGCAAGCGCAGCCATCGCGCCGACTTCGTAATAAAAGATATGCGACTCTGCCTCAAGGATCACTTCATCGCCCGGACGCGCGTGCGTGAGCACTGCGATCTGATTGCCCTGCGTGCCGCTTGTCACAAAGAGCGCCGCTTCTTTTCCGAGCATTTCAGCCGCCGTCTCTTCGAGTTTCAACACGGTAGGATCTTCGCGGTAAACATCATCACCCACTTCCGCCTGCGCCATTGCGTGACGCATGGCAGCCGACGGACGCGTCACCGTATCGCTTCGCAAATCGATCATTTCTGTGCAGCCTCCGTTTCAAGCGCAAGTTCGAGATGAAGCGTCTCCAACTGCTTTTTTTCAACTGGAGACGGTGCCATCACCATGACGTCCGTGCCCGACGCCGTCTTCGGAAACGCAATCACATCCCGCAGCGATGATTGTCCGGCCAAAATCATGATGATCCGATCAAGTCCAAATGCGATCCCGCCGTGCGGCGGCGTTCCGTACTCAAATGCGTCAAGCAAAAAACCAAACTGACTGCGCGCGTCTTCCATCGTAAATCCAAGCGTTTGAAACATCTTCTCCTGCACATCCCGCTGATAGATGCGCATCGACCCGCCGCCGATTTCATATCCGTTCAAGACCATGTCATACGCCTGCGCACGCACGCGCCCAGGATCTGTATCAAGTAGGGGCACATCTTCCACACGCGGCATCGTAAAGGGATGGTGCTCCGCCACAAAACGACTCGCCTCTTCGTCATACGACACAAGCGGGAAATCAGTGATCCAGGCAAACGCGAGAACAGATTCGTCGATGAGTCCAAGCTGCTTCCCGAGATGCGAGCGCAGGGCCCCGAGCGCGTCTGCCACCACTTTCTTTTGATCCGCGATAAATAGGATCAAATCCCCGACCTTTGCCCCGGTATGCGCGACGATTGCCGACAGTTCTTCCTCCGTAAAAAACTTCGCGATGGCCGAGCGCACACCCGTTTCTTCAACGACCATCCACGCCAGTCCCTTCGCTCGATAGCGCGCGGCAAACTTCCCGAGATCATCAATCTCTTTTCGGCTAAACGACCCACATCCCGGCGCGACGAGCGCCTTGACCTCGCCGCCTTTTGCGAGAACGTCTGCAAACACCTTGAAAGACGCATTTTTTACAACCGGCGCGACATCACATAGTTCCATGCCAAAGCGCAAGTCCGGTTTGTCCGAACCAAAGCGCGCCATTGCCTCTTGGTAAGGGATCCTCTGAAAAGGAAGCGAAACCGTCACGCCAAGCGTTTCTTGCACCATGTGCGCAACCATGCTCTCCATCATGGACATCAGCTCTGCCTGTGTTAAAAAGGACGTTTCAATGTCGATTTGTGTAAACTCCGGTTGGCGATCAGCGCGCAAGTCTTCATCGCGAAAACAGCGCACGATCTGAAAATAGCGTTCAAATCCACCGACCATCAGCAGTTGCTTAAAAAGTTGCGGCGACTGTGGCAATGCATAAAACTCACCAGGATGAACGCGCGACGGCACGAGGTAATCGCGCGCGCCTTCTGGCGTGCTGCGCGTGAGCATTGGCGTCTCGACTTCGATAAATTGACGCGCATCGAGGAATTGCCGCACGAGTTGCATCACCTGATGGCGAAGGCGAAACGTGCGCTGCATTTCCGGCCGGCGCAAGTCGAGATAACGGTAGCGCAAGCGCACCATTTCATCGACATCAATCCCGTCTTCCAGTAGAAACGGCGGCGTCTTTGCCGCATTCAGAATCTCAAGCGCGGTGACCTCCACTTCAATCTCGCCTGTCGCGATTTTCGGATTGATCGCGTGTGCCTCGCGCACGACGACGCGCCCTGTCACGCACACCACATACTCGCTGCGCAAACGGTCGGCAAGTTCTAGCGACGGCGCACTGATATCCTGGCGAAACACCAATTGCGCGATGCCCGATCGATCCCGCAGGTCGATAAAGATGACACCGCCCAAATCCCGCCGACGCTGGACAAAACCGGCCAGCCGCACTTCACTACCCGCATGCTCACGCCGCAACATCCCAGCGTCATGTGTCCTCATCTCCGTCACTTCTCGCAGTCCTTCTCGCGCAACACTCTTCATCGACTCCAAAGCGATCGCCTCTCCATCTCACCGTTTTAGTTGCGCGAGAACCGCCTCAACAAAAGCGTCCTCACTCACCATTTGTTGCTCTTTTGTGCTCAAATCGCGGATCGTTACAGCTCGTTTGGCGATTTCCTCTTCGCCGAGCAAAAGCGCCATGCGTGCACCGAGTCGATCGGCCGTTTTCATCTGCGCCTTGACACCGCGCGCCGCATAATCAAGATCGGCCGCAACGCCCGCCTGACGCAGTCGTGAAAGGATGCGCACGGACGCGTCAAAATGGGCTTGATCACTCCCGAATGTCACAATGTACACATCGATCTTTGGAGAATCGTCTGCATCCCCCTGTTGCTGCGCAAGTAACAATCGTTCAACGCCACCGGCAAATCCAATCCCCGGCATGTCCGGACCACCCAACTGTTCAACAAGCCCGTTATAACGACCTCCGGCGAGCAGCGTGCTCTTTGCGCCGATGCGATCATCGACAAACTCAAATGTCGTCTGCGTATAATAGTCGAGCCCGCGCACAAGTGTGGGGTCTTCCACGTAGCTCACGCCAAGCACGTCAAGATAATGCTTTACTGCACTGTACTGCGTCTGGCAATTCTCACAAAGATACGCTGTAATGCGCGGACTGTTTTTTACTTCCGGGCGATCGCGGTCTTTTTTGCAGTCAAGAATGCGCAGTGGATTCTTTTCAAACCGCCCTTGGCAGTCTGTGCAAAGTGAGCCGCGAATCGGTGTCAGGTGTGCGATAAGCGCTGCACGGTGCGCCGCGCGACAAACCGGACAGCCCACCGAGTTCAGTTCAAGCCGCGCGTCAGCAACCCCCGCCTCCAAAAGAAAGCGCGCACCAAGCTCAATCACTTCTGCATCGACGCGCGGGTCGGAGGAACCGATGACCTCGACGCCATACTGATGAAACTGGCGATTGCGCCCGGCCTGTGGCGCTTCATAGCGAAACATCGGACCAAAGTACCACAGCTTCGCCGGGAGCGGTCCGCCATACAGCTTGTTCTCGACAAACGCGCGCACGACGCCAGCCGTTCCTTCGGGGCGCAGCGTGACCGACTTTTCACCGCGCGTGACAAACGTATACATCTCTTTTTGAACAATATCGCTCGTATCGCCGACACCGCGTTCAAAAACATCGGTGTGCTCAAAAATGGGTGTGCGCATCTCTTCAAAGTGATAGTGAAAAAAGAGTCGGCGGGCCAAATCCTCCACAGATCGCCACGTCGGCGTCTCACTCGGTTTAATGTCATACGTCCCGCGCGGTCGTGCAAATCCCGCCATCGCAAAGCCCTCCAGCCTTCATTTTGTTTTGTACACAAAAAAGCACCCGTCCCGAGGGACGAGCGCGCTGCGCCCGTGGTGCCACCCTATTCGCTGTGCATCACAAGCGATCCACAACTCTCCATCAGATAACGGGGGTTCCCGGTTGCGCTTTTCGGCTGCGCCGTACTCACGTAACATCTCAGAGATGTCCTTCTCAAGAACGCGTTTGGCGAGCCGACTCTCAGTCACGTTCGTCTCTCTCTGTGCCTGCGCACTTGATACTCTTCTCTTCATCGATCTCATTTAGATTTATCCAATAGACTACCGCTTCAGATACGATCTGTCAATGCGCTGCGCCGATCTGTTCGCAAATGCGGGTCAACGCGCGCTCTTTAACCGCAAGTACTCGCTCCATGGCGTTCACGTACGCGAGCGGTTCACGCGGATTGTCGTGACGCGTGATTTTTCGCGTTCCAGGTTCAACCCATTTGCTCGCCGCGCCGCCGCCAAGCGCGATGATCGTCTGCGCCTCTTCAATAATTGCGATGTTGTAGATGCCTTCAAACCCTGGCTTGGCATAGCCGACATTCTCCAGATTGCCAAGAATATCACGCTGACGGTAGAGATAGTAGGGCAAAAGCCCTGCGCTTCGCACCGCCTGGTCCGCCGCGCGCATCATCAAAAGCATCGCCTCGTCATCCGGCACAACAAGGCTCTCACGCTTCTCCGTCACCTCTGAAGAGCGTTTAAACGAGAGCGTGTGCAGCGTCACCGCGTCTGGTTCGAGCGCGAGCGTGCGCTCCACGGAGTACGCCACATCCTCTTGCGTCTCACCGGGGAGCCCCAAGATCAAGTCCATGTTGATGTTGCGAATGCCAGACTCCCGCACGAGCGCAAAGCGGCGATCAATAATCTCCGGCGAGTGGCCGCGACCCATCAAACGCAGTGTTCTGTGATGATATGACTGAGGATTGACGCTCACGCGATCCACACCATACTCTACCATAGCCGCAATCCGATCCGGCGTGATCGTATCTGCGCGCCCTGCCTCGACACAAAACTCACGCCATGGCCCGCCTACCTCCGCGCGCAGCGCGTCAAACAAGCGCCTCATCTCGTCGGCACGTAAACTGCTTGGCGTCCCGCCCCCCACATACACCGTGGTCACTCGGACGCGGCGCTCCCGCAAAACACGCCCCACCATCTTGATCTCCTGAAGAAGCGCGTCAAGAAATGTAAACGCATAGCGCGCCTTGTCCACCATGGAATACGCTGGAAATGTGCAGTACGCGCAGTGAGTCGGGCAAAACGGAATGCCGATGTAGATGCTGACCTCGCGATCAAGTGCCTCAAGATCCGGTAGCACAGCGCGCTCGCGCACTGCGATCTCAGCCGCCAGTGCCGCGCGCTCCGGCGAGACGAGATACTCGCGCTCCAGGTGTTCGCGCATTTCTATCTCACTTTTCCGGCCGTCTTTTCGCTGCCACTCATGCAGGAGCTTCACCGGTCGCACCCCAGTCAAGAGTCCCCAAGTCAACCGCTTGCCCGCGGCCTGAGCGAGCGCTTCATGCAGAGCAAAACGCAGCGCGCGCTTCATCAAAACACGCAGTTTGCGATCCGTGCGCGGATCCTCTGTCTGCGCGGCTTCTCCCTTTGACTGCGCAAGCTCTTCTGTCAGGACATCTCGCGTCAGCCTGCGCGTCACTTCACGCGGCGCACGGCACTCGCCGAGCGTCTTATGAACGGTCACCGTCGCGCACACGTCTACCACCGTGCAGACAACGCAGGCGACTATCATCCATTCATCCTCCACGTTCGCGCCATCTTCGCATGCATCACCCACACATGCATCATTCACAAACGCATCGCGATGGACTGGCGCACCGCGCTCAAGCTGCGCCTCCGGCCAAAAGAGCGAAACGAGCAACCTGACATCTTCGAAAAAAAGCGGATCAACCTGTAGCCATACCCGCGAGATCATTCCTGCGCTCCTCGCGCGACGATGATTTGCGCAACGCGCTCTTCTGAAAACCTTCCGATCACTGCGCTTTGCGTCATTCCTGCCGCGCGCAACGCCTCGACAAGCTGTTCCGCACCGACTGCCGGAAGCGCAAGCAATAGACCACCCGACGTCACGGCGTCAGCCAACACCGTGCGCAGATCAGGCGAAACATCCTGCGCAAACGTTGTCGCCTCCGAGACAAACAGCAAGTTCCGCTTGCTGCCAGCCGGAACAAGGCCTTGTTTTGCGTACTCCATCGTCCCTGCACAAATCGGCACCGCATCTGCGTCAAGAAGCAGTGTCCGCCGCGCACCGCGCGCCATCTCAAGCGCATGTCCAAGGAGACCAAACCCTGTGACATCTGTCACGGCATGCACTTCGTAACGCCTAGCAATCTCCGCCGCCGACCTGTTGAGCATTTTCATCCAGTGGATCGCTTCTTGCGCGTGCGCTTCAGAGGCGACCGCCTCCTTGATCGCCTTCGTGATGATCCCGGCGCCAATCGGCTTTGTCAACACCAAAACATCATTCGCCTCGGCGCCCGCGTTCGTCCAAACTTTCTCCGGATCGATAAGCCCTGTGACGGCCATGCCAAATTTCGGATCAACATCATCAATCGAGTGCCCGCCAAGAAGCGTCGCCCCCGCTTCGCGCACTTTGTCCGCGCCGCCGCGCAGGATCTCCGCAAGCAGTTCGTGCGGCAGTTTCGAGATGGGGAAACCGACGATGTTCAGCGCCGTCAAGGGCGTCCCCCCCATCGCGTAGATGTCGCTCAGGGCGTTGGCCGCGGCAATCTGGCCAAAGTCATACGGGTCGTCAACAATCGGCGTAAAATAATCCACCGTTTGTACAAGCGCAAGCGTATCACTCAAACGATAGACGCCTGCGTCATCCGACGTCTCAAGACCCACCAACAGATCGGGATTGGGAAGGGTCGGAGGTAAAAAAGACAAAACATGCTGAAGGTCCGCCGGACCGATTTTGCATCCTCAGCCAGATTTATCCGTAAGTGTCGTCAAACGAATTTTTTCACGCTCATCCCGCACAGGTGTTTGTGATTCCGCGGACGAGATCGTCTCGCTGCCAGGCAAAAATGGTTCGGACATCAAAGATCACCTCCTCTTTCATAATCCGCGCAATAATTGGCGGCGATTGGGCGCGCAGGCGCTCAAGCAGCATCTGTTCAGGCACGCCCGCGACACGCAGCGCGACACCATAGGAAGGCAGGTCCTCACTCGGCAGTGCGCCGCCGCCCACCTGCGATTCGACGCGCGTGACACGCACGTCCGCATGCGCGCCCTGCGCTGCGAGGCTCGCTCGAAGCGCCGAGGCAAGGCTTTCCGCATCGCTTTGCAAATCCTCAACGGTGCGCGTCATCATTTGCAGTGTCGGTATGCGCGTGCGCGCAATCTCTTCATCCCGGTAGAGCCAAAGCGTAGCCTCAAGCGCCGCGAGCGTTAATTTATCCACACGCAGCGCACGCAACAACTGATTCTTTTTCAAACGATCCACATAGCGCTTCTTGCCGCAAATGATTCCCGCCTGCGTTGCGCCAAGCAGTTTGTCGCCAGAAAAAGAGACGATGTCAACACCTGCCTCCACGCTCTCGCGCACCGTCGGCTCATCCCCAATCCCCGCCTTTTTAAGGTTAAAAAGCGAGCCGCTCCCAAGATCCTCATACACAGGTACATCATGCGCGTGCGCGCGCGCCACCAACGCTTCAAGTGGCGGTTTGGATGTAAAACCGAGCATCTTAAAATTGGAGGCATGCACCCGCAAGATAAGCGATACGCCAGCTTGAAGCGCCTGCTCATAGTCGCGCTCATGCGTCTTATTTGTCGTCCCTACCTCAACGAGCTGCGCGCCACTCTCGCGCATGATCTCGCTCACCCGAAACGATCCGCCAATCTCAATGAGTTCGCCGCGCGAGATGGCGACAGGAAGTCCGTTTGCCAATTCGCGCAGGATGAGAAAGACCGCCGCCGCATTGTTGTTGACAACAAGCGCCGCCTCTGCCCCTGTCAGTGCACAGATTGCGCGTTCCACATGGTCGTACCGTTCTCCACGCCGACCCGTCTCCAAATCAAGTTCCAGGTTGCTGTATCCGAGCGCACTCGCCTGCACTGCGGCGACCGCCTCCAAAGCCAGGGGCGCCCGCCCCAGATTCGTGTGAAGGACGATTCCTGTGGCATTGACGACTGCGCGCAAGTGAAGAAGGGACTGCCCAGTTAACACCTCATGCGCGACGCGCAAAATGGCAGATGAGTCCCAAGATTCGGGCTCATCCCCTTCGCGCAGCGCCGCGCGCGCCTGACGCAAGGCCTCTTGCAATGCGCGCACCACATCCGTGCGCGCGTGAGATTTACACCACAGCGTCACAACGTCTGACTCCAGCAGTTTGTGAACTGCCGGCAACTGTCGAAATCGAGTCGTATCCATTAGGCTTCATTTCATTCCTTTGCCACTCCGCTGCACAAAAACGTGCGATACACCCATTTTCAACTAGTATAGCAACGATCGCGAACGATTGCACCGCGCACACCGCAGCGCCATCCGGCGCAAAGCCTTTGCTTCCAGTCTTCTTTTTTGAGATGATAGATCGCATTCACAATCCGCTGATCCACGAAAGAGGGGACCTTTTCCCATGAGCGACACACGATCCACATCACAATCCACCATCTGGTATGAACGCGCCAAAGCGAGCATCCTCGGCGGAGTCAACAGCCCCGCGCGCTCCTTCAAATCCGTGGGCGGAACACCGCCTGTCACCATGGCACGCGCGCAAGGCGCCTACCTTTACGATGTGGATGGCAATCGCTACATCGACTACATCTGCGCCTATGGCCCGATCATCACAGGACACGCGCATCCCGCCATCGCCGAAGCAGTCACAAACGCCAGTCGCGAAGCTTCTTGTTTGGGACGCCGAGTGTGTGGGAGGCCCTTTACGCAGAACGACTGCAAGCTGCCATCCCCGAGCTTGAGCGTGTGCGCATGGTCAATTCCGGCACCGAAGCGGTGATGACCACCCTCCGCGTGGCGCGCGCCTACACCAAGCGTTCGCGCATCATCAAATTTGCGGGGTGCTACCACGGCCATTCCGACCCCGTCCTCGTCGCGGCAGGTTCCGGCCCCTCTTCTGTTGGCGTGCCAGATAGCGCAGGTGTCCCTGCGTCGACTGCACAGGAAGTCATCACAGTCCCCTTTAATGACCCCGTTTCCCTGAGACAGGCAGCGGCACATCACGGCTCGGAGGTTGCGGCCATTCTGATCGAGCCTGTCGTCGGCAACTTCGGCATCGTCACACCGCACCAGGGCTTTTTGGCCGAGGTTCGCCGCGTCGCAGATGAAATCGGCGCAGTGCTCATCTACGACGAGGTCATCACAGGTTTTCGCTTTCGCTACGGAGCCGTCGAGTTTGACGATGTAAAGCCTGATCTATATGCATTCGGAAAGATCATCGGCGGCGGTCTTCCCATCGGCGCATACGGCGGCAAGCGAGAAATCATGGAGCAAGTGTCGCCGCTCGGCCCTGCCTATCAGGCAGGTACCATGGCTGGAAACGCGATCTCACTGCGCGCCGGACTCGCGTGTCTCGAATTGCTCTCCGATCCATCCGTCTATGAACGCATGGAAAGCCTCGCCAAACGACTCGAAGAGGGGCTTCTTTCAGGCGCTCACACGCACGGCGTCGCAGTGACGGTAAATCGCTATAAAACCGCACTCACGCTCTATTTTGGCGCAGAAAAAATTGAAAACTACACACAGGCACAGCGCTCGAACAGCGAGCAATTCTCTGCATTTTTCCATCATCTCTTAAAGCACGGCGTTCACCTTGCGCCTTCAAAATACGAGGCGTGGTTTCTTACCACGGAGCACACAGAAGCCATGATTGATGAGACGATCGCCATTGCCAACAGCGCATTTGCCGCACTGCGCTCATAAAAAATCGCCGCTTCGCCTAACTGACACGAAACGGCATTCATAAAGGGTCACCCCAAACGAGGCATCTCTCGCTTGGGATGACCCTTGGCAATTTACTCTGGAAGAAAATCGCGAATCCGCTCGTGCATCACCGAAAATGGAAGATACCCCGTCACTTCGCAGACAACCACCCCGCGCGCGTAGACGCGCAGCGTCGGGACCGCCTGAATACGAAGCGCATTGGCCAGTGCGCGATCGCGCTCCACATCAACGCGCAAAACAGGTGCACGCGCGCCGTATAATTGGGCAATTTCGTCGAGCAGCGCTTCCATTCGAGCCGACGACTCATCCCACGACGCCACACTCGCGACGATTACAGTTGGCGCACGCTCATACACCTCACGCCACGCAGAGAGGGGGATCGATTGGCTCGAATCCTCCAACGTATACACCTGCCTCAAAAGCGATTCCTCAAACGGCGATCACTTCGAGAATTTCGGGCACAGACTGTTTGATCGCTCGCTCAATTCCCATTTTTAACGTCATCGTCGACATTGGGCACCCGCTGCATGCGCCAAGCAAGTGCAGGGTGACGATGCCGTCATTCACATCAACCAATTCCACATCACCACCATCAGACTGCAGTGCCGGACGCAGATGATCAATGACTGCCTCTACACGTTCAAACATTCCGCATCCTCCTTCACTTACAAAAAGTATATCACATGTACATCACGATGTGCACCGCTACCGCGAAAAAGGCTCACTTATCCAACATCTTTTGCAGCCCGTTCTTCTGCCGTGCCTGTGGGATGCAACAAAACGCGCGCAACATCGTCGAGCGACCCCTCTTGCGGGTCGAGAAAAACCACTAAAAACCGCTCATCCTCAACGACAGGACGCTTCGCGACTTCCAATTGGGCAAGTGGCAGCAGATAGATCAGACCCTCTTCTCCGCGCACGATGACTTCTTGCCTGCTCGCAAGCCCCACCGTGTCCGCTGTCCGTTTCGCATCTGCCACAAGGGTTCCAAAAAGTTCCGAGAGCTCTGGATCATAAGTCTGATCACTCACCGAAATGTTTCCTTTTTCATCAATCACCATGTATCCGAGTACCGAAGGGTCCGCCAGGCGAGTGGATAAATACGCTTTGAGATCGATCGATGGAAGCGGTGGTTCCATCCCATCTTCAGGAGTTTTCTCCTCAGAAACCGCGTGCAGGGGAGTCTCTGTCTCGCCCTCTACAGGCTCCGCCTCCTGCGACAAGACGCTAAGCCCCAGGATGTGATCCTCAGAAAGCGCGGCAAACGACGCGTCTACGTCCTGCTGCAAAAGTATCATCGGGCTTGCCTGCCCCACCACATCCTCGTGAGCCACATCCGGTCGTTCGCTCCGCTCTTCCTGACTCGCACGAAGCGCGCGTAACACCTCCCGCGCGTCGCGCTGTATTGCGCGGGTGGAGGTGTGCGTGTCTCGACCCGATGCCAGTAACACCTCCCGCGCGTCGCGCTGCATTGTGCGTTCGCCGGACTGCGTCGCAGTCACATCAACGCGCTCGTTTTTTTGCGCCGATTCATCCACGGTCTCGACCGTTTCATGCACTGGAGAAAACTTTTGCTCACCTGCCTCGCGCAACGCCTCTCCGCGTCGGATTTGCCGAATCGACCACACAATGAGAAGCACAGCGACCACCGCGATCACGATGATGCCAATTGCAAAATAGAGCACACTTCCGCTCATGCAAAACCTCCTTCACGCGCCTCATTATGGGTGAACATACCACAGGCCCAACTCATCGGGCAACCCATGACAGCAGCCGTCGCAGGATCACTGAAAACACGCCGGGTCGCAGGCGCCAGGCACACGCACCAAGGAGTACAACCGATCCTGCCAGGTACACCGTCAGAAATAAAAACCATGAGGCAGAACTCGCCAAATGATGTGCATCAACCGAAGAAAAGAGTGAAGCCGCCAGGGTGTTGTGATAAACCGGTGTAATCAGCCCGAATCGCTCGACAATGCTCGCCAGCATAAAAAGCGGATTGAGCGCATAGCATAGCGTCGCGGCGTCTGTCCAGGCGGAAGCGTCTGGATTGTGCGCGGCGACACCGTCAATCAGATAACCGGCGATCCCAAGCAGAATATAAATAACCGCAACCGTGCCGTACGAGAGAACGGTCGCCCATCCAGTGCGTTGAATGAAAGTTGACCAAAACACACTGATTGTTGCAATCGCGCCAAGTGTCACCAGTTGGAGCCAGAAGACCGCAATCACTTGGGATGGCACGACACCGCCAAAGAGAAAAACAATGCTGTAAAGCGGCAACGTCATCACGATAAGAAGGGAGAGATACGAGATGGACGCCAGCCACTTTGACACGATGATCGTGAGTGGTGACAGCGGTGTCGTCAGCAAGACCGTCAGCGTTTGCCGTTCTCGTTCGCCGCTAATGACTCCTGCTGCGATACCTGGCGTGACGAATGAAATCATCGCCAATTGCAGATATGACAAAAAAGTAAACAATTCCGCCGTTCGTGTCGGCTGGAGCAATAGCGTCTGTCCCTGGACATTGAGATACATAAAGACAAACGCGATGGCCCCCATCACCAAAAGATACATGGAAAGTGCAAGGATGGAACGCTCAGAGCGCATGCGCTGACGCAGTTCTTTTCGTATCAATGGATTGCCAAACGTCTGCAGAAAAACGCCTGAGCTCTTGGAGACAACTGCGCGCGTCACCACGAAAATTTCCCCTTGCCGGGATCTTCTTTTCCGCCTCATACGACACGGCTCGCAGGCAGCGCATTTTCTGGCTGCACAATTTGCTCAGATCGCGCATCACTCTCCGTGAGGCGCAAAAAAAGTTCTTCAAGACTTCCAGCCACTTCAGATACCCCTTTAAGCGCATATCCTGCGAGAGACAACTCCCGGATCAATTCGACTTGTTGCCGCTCGCTTCCCGAAAAGAGTACCTCGACGCGTTGTTCACCCTGCACGACAACATCTGTCACCAACGGATTGGAGCGAAGTCGCTCACCGAGCAACCTCCCGCCTTCTAGCAACTCAAAACCGAGCATGCGCTGCCCGCTTGCGCGCGCCGTCACGATCTCGACTGCCGCGCACGCGACAAGGGAACCGTTTTGAATGACGCCAATCTCATCGCACATTTCAGCGAGTTCCGGCAGAATGTGCGAGCTGATGAGTACCGTCTTGCCCTGATCGCGCAGCCCTTTGATCAAATCCTTCATCTCAATGCGCGAACGCGGATCAAGTCCTGAGGCAGGCTCGTCCAAGATGAGGACAGGCGGGTCGTGAATCAAGCTGCGGGCGAGTCCCAGTCGCTGCTGCATGCCGCGTGACAGCGTGTTCACATACGCATCCACCTTGTCTTCAAGGTTCACTCGATGCAGCAACTCGCGGGTGCGCGATTCGATCAGCGACTCAGAAACGCGGTATGCTGTACCATAAAACGCAAGGTATTCGCGAACCGTCAAATCGTCGTAAACCCCAAACGAATCTGGCATATAACCAACCTGCCGGCGAACGGCGGACGGATTGCGGGTGACTTCCTCACCCCCGACATAGGCCCGTCCCGAAGTCGGGCGAAGAAGTGTGGCCAGGATCGACAGGGTGGTCGTTTTTCCGGCGCCATTTTCTCCGACAAACCCAAAAACCGTGCCATCCCGCACATCGAGGTTTAAATTTTTCACCGCCTCAAAGCGACCATACCTTTTGCACAAATTTTCAATTCGAATCATGCGTACTCACTCCGCAACCTTAGTCACGTCAACCAATTGCCGTACGACCCACTGCGGCGATGCCGAGAGAACTGCGCCATCCGGATAGAAAAGTTTTGGCTCTGCGTGCGCCCAACCAATCAAGATCGCTTGGGACGGCAGGGATGGCGACGCAAGTTCGTTGACAAATTCAAAAATGGAGTGACCTACCCCCGACGATGAACTCGGAAGCGCATTTGCAAGTTGTAACGCAAATGGGACTTTTGTTGAACTCGCAAGCACAGCCTGAACATGGGTGCTGTGTCCTGCGCGCAATGCTCCCAACATCACCACTTTGCCATGAAGCACCAGCGCCAGATCCGTATACGAGGTCGCTGTTTGATTGGTGACCGTTCCATAAACCTCTTTTTTTGTGTATTGAAGTGTCGCAGAAAACGCGCCGAAATGCCGCATGACCCCTGCCACGAACGCATACCTTCCAGACCAAGCGCGCACTTGAGAAAAATTGAGCAAGGAACCAGAAGGCAAATAGGTTGTCATCGTTTGCTTTGGCAGTACATCCGACTCGCTAAGCGGTACTGCATAGGTGCCGGGCGGCGTTGAAACACTATAGGCTCTCGTTTGAGGTGACATGAGCGCTTCTACGCCTGTTGCTTCAGCCAAGTGCGGATCGACGATGTCAATGAGACCGACGCTCTGCGTGAGAATGCCATTGGGTCTCACCAAAACTCCATACTCATAGATAGAACCTGCAACAACCACCGAAAGGATGGGAAGGATCCACCATGCGCGCTCGTGTTTGCGATTGCGCCGTAACAAAATGAACAATCCAGGCCCCGCTACGAACAGGTAGAGCAAAAAGATCGTGGCCCATAGCCAGAGCGGCGGCGCGTTGAGTTGCGGAAACTGTTCAGCAGCCGTCACGAGCGACCATGTTCCGCCTGAACCGAAAAGATCAAAGCGCGCGCGCGCCAGTTGAGTGTGAAACGCTTCAAACAGAGCGGTATAAAACATCGTGTTCCCCGACCATGACAATAACAGCGGGGAGATCGGATTAAGCCCTACATACGCAATGATTCCGCGTCCGTACATTCGATCAGCGACAAGCGCATGCTTTGCGTCACCGATGATGACGTGACTGCCACGCGTCGAAACACCAAGAAGTTCTGGCAGCAATCCGGTCACAGGGGGGGCGCCTGCAAAAGCCGAGAGCGCTGCGCCTTTGCTGTCGATGACCACTTGCGGAGTCACTGGACTTACGTTTTGAAAAGGAAGGGTTTGCCCGGCGTTTGGCTGCACGCCGCCTAGGATCAACACTCCGCCTGCCTTCACCCAATCAAGAATTGCATGCACTTGGGAAACGCTCAGGGCGCTTGCCGCCTCGCCATCAAGATAGAGATTTGACAAGCTTTCAAGCATCATACTGTGCGCCGGTATTTGACTTGGGGTAAGGTAAGCCGTGACCATTTGGACTGCGCCATTGCCAATCGTCACGCCAGCTAGAGACTGCACGGCCTGCGGTGTTGCGCTGACCATTCCTGTCGGCGACGCCCCAAGCGTCGACACGCCTGCCAAACGCGTCAGCGCCTGCGTCACGCCACTTACAACAAAGCTCATGACGGCGTGTTGGTTAAGCATGTTCCCAGGCATTGCAATCGTCGTTTTTACAGTGCTTTGCGGGCCAACGGTGAGCGGCCACCTCAGCAGGCCGCCAAACGGCGCGTGATGCGTGACCGAAAAGATCAGATCGCCTGCAACCGGGCGTTTTCCCCGATTGACAACAGTGATACGGACCGGCACCCACGTCTGTGGATTGTAGTAACTCTGAAAGCCAACGCTCGACCGAAGGGTGAGCTGCGGATTCGCCACACTCGCAAGCGCAGGCGAACCGCTTGAAACAAAACAAATGACAACTCCCACAACCACGGTAAGCACGCGGTTTATCCATGTGTGACGCCTAGCCATAAAATGCGCTCATTTCCATTCAGTTTGTCCTATTGTAGCATGCAAACACGCCCTTGCGAACTCTGGAGCGAAAGCGCGCTCTAAGGAGATGCTTTGATACTGCGACGATTGGAGTCACGGCAGGCCCCATCAGGATATAAATCGAGTAGGAGGGGGCGCCTAGCCCCCGACCTCTCACACCACCGTACATGCGGGTCCGCATACGGCGGTTCATTT